>DAOVYA010000069.1 GCA_030635865.1 Gammaproteobacteria bacterium
GATATCGACGCCGTCCGGATTGTTAGATCCCACTTCATGCAGGGCCAGGATGTGCAGCACCACCAGTGCCAGCAACACGATCGGCACGGCAATCACGTGGAATGCAAAGAAACGATTCAGGGTCGCATCGGCCACCACGAAATCACCACGTATCCACAGGGCCAGCGCATCACCAATACCTGGAATAGCACCGAACAGTGAAATAATCACCTGGGCACCCCAGTAGGACATCTGGCCCCAGGGCAACAGGTAACCCATAAATGCCTCGGCCATCAGGGCAACATAGATAATCATGCCGAATATCCAGATCAACTCCCTGGGTTTCTTGAAGGAGCCGTAAACAAGCCCCCGGAACATATGCAGGTACACCACGATAAAAAACATCGAAGCGCCTGTTGAATGCATATAGCGGATCAACCAGCCCCAATTCACATCCCGCATGATGTATTCAACCGAATTAAAAGCGAGTTCAGCATCCGGTTTGTAATTCATCGTCAACCAGATACCGGTCACTATCTGGAGAACCAGCACAAATAATGCCAGGGAACCGAAATAGTAGAGGAAGTTGAAATTTTTCGGGGCGTAGTAGCGAGCAAGGTGTTCGTACCACATGCTGCTCAGCGGGAAACGTGCATCGATCCAGCCCAGCAGCCCTCCCTGCCACTTTTCAGTCGTATTACCAGCCATTATGCAATCTCCCCGTCATCGCCAATCAGGATCTCGTCATCGCTCAGGTAGCGGTGCGGTGGAACCGGGAGATTCGTTGGTGCAGGTACACCCGCATAGACACGGCCGGCAAGATCAAACTTCGAACCATGACAGGGACAGAAGAAACCACCTTTCCAGTCCTTCCCCAAGTCGGCCGGTGAGACATCCGGGCGGAAGGTCGGTGAGCAACCCAGGTGGGTACAAATACCAACCAGGACGAGAATCTCCGGCCTGATTGAACGATATTCGTTCCGGGCATAGTCAGGCTGAATCGATTCAGCGGAGGCCGGGTCACTCACTGCACTATCCAGTGCAGACACCGTCTCCAGCATGGCAGCGGTGCGGTTTACGATCCAGACGGGCTTGCCACGCCACTTCACGCGGATCATCTGCCCTTCCTCGAGCTTGCTTATATCAGCGCGAACCGGTGCGCCGGCTGCGCGTGCCTTTGCGCTGGGCTGCATGGATGAAATAAAGGGTACCAGCACAAAACCGGTCCCCACGGCCCCCACGGCTGTTGTCGCCAGGGTCAGGAACCGGCGCCGGCCGGGGTTGGCTGCATCGCCACTCATACGGGCAATCTCCAGATTTGTTAATAGTTACAGTTACTTATAGTACATAATCGGCTTGGGGAAATACCGATACACAGATAAATAGAATTAGAATATTCTAATATATTATATGTGCCCCACAAGAACCGCATAGGATGGTCTAACTACCCGATGAGGTCAAGGGCTGTGCGAAAAAATCACGTCGATTTGTAATGCACTGGATGCCCCCCCCTGGTGCCGGTTTGGATGACTCAATCCTGCCACTCCTGATCGTGGGGCAACCCCTGAAGACGTTATACCGGGTTGTCCACATCAATAAATGCATGCCGGATACCGAACTTCCCGGCCAGATGTTCGCCAAGGGCCCTGGCACCGTAACGCTCTGTCGCATGATGACCGGCGGCAAAATAATGCATACCGCACTCACGTGCGACATGTACGGTCTGCTCGGAGATCTCCCCGCTGATAAACGCATCCAGTCCCAGTTCTACAGCCGCCTCGATATAGGACTGCGCCGCACCCGTGCACCAGCCCAGCGTCTTGATAGCCTGCTGAGAACCCGGAATATAGAGTGGTTCCCTGCCAAGCCGCCGGGCTAGATGATCTGCCAGTGCCGCACCATCGAGGGGCGTTGGCAACACGCCATGTTGCCCGAGTTGCATGCCCCCGTCATCACCAAATGTCCCGGCTGTTTCAAACCCCAACACCCGTGCAAGCTGCGCGTTATTACCGAACTCCGGGTGTGCATCCAGCGGCAAATGATAGGCAAGCAAACTGGTGTCCGTACCTAAAAGCCGTTGCAAGCGACTGCGCTTCATACCGATGATACGTGCATCTTCTCCCTTCCAGAAATATCCGTGATGTACCAACAATGCATCGGCACCGGCCTCTATTGCGGCCTCAACCAGGTCCATGCTGGCGGTGACACCGGTAACCAGCAGTTCAACCTCGTCCCGTCCCTCGACCTGAAGACCATTTGGACAATAATCCTGAAACTTTTCCACAGACAACAACGTATCCGTATAATCAGCCAGCGCCTTCAGGGTTATCATGTCTTCACTTCCTGTTAAGGTATCAGGGAATCAATCAGCTGTTTTTTTATTGCAACGTACAGATATTTCAGGACAACAGGGTATCCCGTCCATGCAAATACGCAACTTCTTTTCCTTCCTGCTACAGACGATTATGGCCGGGCTGGCCGCTGCTTTTCTGTATATCCTGCTGGTTGAGCCGAATTTACTGGAAAAAGGTACCAACGTTGTCGAGTTCCGGGAATCAAGTACGCAGGAAACGGCAGCAGTTAATTCCGCTGCCAATAGTGAAAGCCCGGGGGGCCGGGTGGGGCCTGTTTCCTATGCGGATGCCGTTGCACACGCCGCACCGGCCGTGGTTAACGTGCACACCGCCAAAATCATTACCCGTCAAATCCACCCGCTGCTGAATGACCCGATCTTCAAGCATTTCTTTGGCGAACGTTTCAGGAACACCCGCAAGGAAATCGAAACCAGTCTGGGTTCCGGGGTACTGATCAGCGAGCAGGGATACATACTCACAAACAACCACGTAATTACCGGCGCGGTTGAGATCCAGGTACTGCTGGCCGACGGACGCACGGCCCAGGCAAGTATCGTGGGCACCGACGTGGATACCGACCTTGCTGTATTGCATATTGAAGCCGACAGCCTGCCAACCATTGTCATCGGTGATTCAAACAGCTTGCGTGTTGGCGATATTTCCCTTGCTATCGGCAATCCGTTTGGTGTGGGTCAAACCGTTACCATGGGGATCATCAGTGCAACCGGGAGAGATCACCTTGGTATCACGACCTATGAAGATTTTATCCAGACGGATGCCGCTATCAACCCTGGCAATTCAGGCGGCGCGCTCATCAATGCACGCGGCGAACTGATTGGCATCAACTCGGCCATTTTCAGCCGCTCCGGTGGCTCGCAGGGAATCGGCTTTGCCATCCCCATCAGCCTGGCCAAGGGTGTGATGAAGCAGATTATCGAACAGGGTTACGTGGTACGCGGCTGGCTGGGTATCGAGGCGCAGGACCTGACACCACGGCTGGCGGAGGCATTCAACCTGCCAACCACCGAGGGTGTACTTATATCCGGCGTCCTGCGCAACGGACCCGCTGATACCGCCGGCATGCTGCCTGGCGACATCGTCACATCCATTAACAACAAACAGGTGACCAGTTCCAGTGAAGCCATGAAAATTATTTCCCTACAGCAACCCGGCACGGTAATTTCACTGGGTGTTATCCGTGAAGGCGAGTCTCTCACCATCAAGTCAAAGGTAAACAGACGCCCGGAAAGAACCACGCCGCAGGGTTAAAGCTGCTGCTCCAGTGCCGCAAGAAAGGTCTTGTTCTCCTCGGGCAACCCAACGGTCACACGCAAACAGTCCCTCAAGGCATCCGCTGATCCGTGCAGGTTCTTGACCAGGATCCCCGCCTGCTGCAGGCCCCGGTAGATAGTATCTGCACTTCCTGGCGGTGCCCGGAAGAGGATAAAGTTTGCTTCGCTCGGGTATACGGCCAGGGAAGACATCCCTTGCAGTCCGGCAAGCAGCCCGGCGCGCGCATCACATATCTTCCGTGCCTGTTCGTCAAAAACCTGCTTGTGCTGCACCGCAAAACAACCCGTCACCTGGTTTAACGTGCCAAGGTTATAAGGCAACCGGGTCTTGTCGATCTGTTCAAGCCACTCACGCGAACCGGCGAGCAGACCAAGACGCAGCCCTGCAAGCCCCATCTTGGAAACCGTTCGCAGCACCAGCAGGTTGTCATTTTTCTGCAGTTGCGACATAAAACTGGCATCGGTAAACGGTGCATAGGCCTCATCCACCACGACGAGTCCATCTGCTGCCAGGAGGATGGCATTAATCGCCTCGGCATCAAACAGGTTCCCGGTTGGATTGTTCGGGTAGGCGAGAAACGTCACTGCCGGTTGCTGCCGTGTAATTGCAGTCAGCATGGCATCGGCGTCCAGTGAAAAGTCCTGCTGCAACGGTATTGAAACAAACGCCAGGCCGGCAACCGCTGCAATCTGCCGATACATAACAAAGGTCGGCTCCGGTGCCAGCACACTTCGGCCCGGTGCAGCTACCGTCTGAACAATCATCTGGATCAGTTCGTCCGAGCCGTTACCGAGTATCACACTGGCAGAATCGGGTACCGACATGGCGCTGCGCATGGCAACCTGCAACGCCTTCGCCGACGGATCGGGATAACGATTCAGTTCTACCGCCTTGAGCTCCTCGAGCCATGCATCACGCAGGCTGTCCGGCCACGGCCACGGGTTTTCCATGGCATCGAGCTTGATCAGGTCACCGGCAACCGGTACATGGTAGGCCCCGAGCGCCCTGATTTCGGCACGTACCAGTTTTTTTACCCTGTCATTTGCTGAAGTCATAAACTGTTTTCAGATAAAAAGACAATCTCGCGCAAAGCCGCCAAGACGCAAAGAAAAAACCAAAAATACTTCTACCACAGAGCTCACAGAGTATGTAGAGGCTTCAAGAACATTTTCTTCTTTCTTGGCGCCTTTGCGGCTTTGCGCGAGAAATTACAGCCTGCAGGTATTGCCACACCAGTCGGTTAATCATCATCTCGTATCCGTACTTCCGCAGACCGCGCATGCGCGGTCAGTCCTTCGCCGTGCGCAAGTACTGCCGCTGTCTTGCCCAGGGTGCTTGCACCCTGCGCAGAACACTGGATCAGGCTCGAGCGCTTCTGAAAGTCATACACACCCAGTGGTGATGAAAACCGTGCCGTGCGCGAGGTTGGCAGCACATGGTTGGGACCTGCGCAATAATCACCGAGCACTTCGGCGGTATAGCGTCCCATGAAAATGGCACCGGCATGGCGTATGCGTGATGCCATTGCCTGCGGGTCCTCGACTGACAACTCGAGATGCTCGGGAGCAATATCATTTGCGATCCCGACAGCCTCATCCAGATCACGCACCTGTATCAAGGCACCCTGATCTTTCAATGACGCGCGGATGATCTCCGCACGCGGCATTTCCGGCAGCAGCCGCTTGATGCTTGCTTCCACCCGGTCAAGAAAATCGCCGTCCGGGCTAACCAGGATTGCCTGGGCATCTTCATCATGTTCTGCCTGCGAAAACAGGTCGACTGCAATCCAGTCAGGATCGGTCTTGCCATCACAGACCACCAGGATCTCGGATGGCCCGGCAATCATGTCAATTCCGACCTTGCCGAACACCATGCGCTTGGCCGTTGCCACGTAGGCATTTCCAGGGCCAACGATCTTGTCAACAAAGGGGATGGTTTTCGTTCCATAGGCCAGCGCCGCCACTGCCTGGGCACCACCAACGGCAAATACCCGGTCAACCCCGGCAATGCTGGCCGCTGCCAATACCATCTGATTGTGTTTACCTTCCGGGGTTGGCACCACCATAACGAGCTCACCAACACCCGCCACCCTGGCAGGTATCGCGTTCATCAGTACTGACGAAGGATAGGCTGCCTTGCCGCCGGGCACATACAAACCGACGCGGTCCATGGGTGTCACCTGCTGGCCCAATACTGTCCCGTCTGCCTCGGTATAGGACCAGGACTCGAGTTTCTGGTGCCCGGCATAGGCACGCACCCGTTCCGCTGCCAGTTCCAGTGCGGCACGTTGTTCACCGTCAATTGCAGACACGGCATCGCGACAATCATCCAGCGAAATTTCAAAACCACCGGCATCAGTGACCGACCAATGATCAAAACGAGCGGTATATTCAAGCAGTGCCGCATCACCACGACTACGAACATCGTTAATGATGTCACGCACCACGGACTCCAGCGCCGGATCAGCAGACTGCTCCCAGGCAAGCAGACGTTTCAACTCTGCGCGAAACGTGGCATCTTCGCTGTTTAGACGGGTAATTTCAGACATAGTATTCAGGAAATAAAACCCTAATTGTTAAATCCGTTTGTCGTAGGACCGGCGCCCCCGCCGGGAACGGCAAGAATTCCCCGCGAGGCGCGGGTCCTGCGACGAGAAGCATGCAGTAACGTCTCCAGCTATGAACAAACCGGCCTAACGATCACAGGCGGCTTTCAATCTGGCGATGAACCCGGTAATCCGCGCATGCTTCATCTTCATGGAAGCCTTGTTGACCACCAATCTTGAACTGATATCCGCAATATGTTCCAGTGGCGCCAGGCCGTTGGCCTTCAGGGTATTACCGGTATCCACGACATCAACAATGTAGTCAGCCAGGCCGACCAGCGGGGCAAGCTCCATGGATCCATACAGCTTGATAATCTCGACCTGCTCCTGTCGATCGGCATAAAAACGTTGCGTGCTCTTCACATACTTGGTTGCGATCCGCAGCCTTTTTCCTTTTATTTCGCGCCCCAGGGGCCCAGCCACCATCAAGCGGCAGCATGCTATTTTAAGATCCAGTGGTTCATACAGGCCCCTGCCACCGTGCTCCATCAACACATCCTTGCCGGCCACACCAACATCCGCGGCACCGTAGCCGACGTAGGTCGGCACATCCGCAGCCCGGATAATCACCAGTTTGACGTCATCCTGGTTGGTATCGAGAATCAGCTTCCGACTGGTCTCGGGATCATCGACCGGTGTGATACCGGCTTGCTCAAGCAGTGGCAGGGTCTCCTCGAAAATCCGGCCCTTTGACAGGGCAATTGTCAGTGAGTCATTCATAGACGACGAGTTTCAGACAGAAACTGCCAATTTACAAGTAATGATTGGGCAAAAGCTTCTCGCGCAAAGGCGCACGACCACATGGATGCAGATGGTAGAGCACCAACCGTAGGCGCTCCAGTCGACGCATGGAGCAATTACCAGGGAACGAGGTGACGCGGACAAACAACCCCCCGTCTTTGCGAGGAACGAAGTGACGCGGCAATCTCATCAAGTCCGCTGCCAGCTTCACGAGATTGCCGCGCTTCGCTCGCAATGACGGA
>DAOVYA010000043.1 GCA_030635865.1 Gammaproteobacteria bacterium
TGAGATTTCCCTGTCATTGTGGGCGAAGCGAAGCAATCTCCTGAACCTGGCAGCGGATCAACCAGATTGCCGCGTCACTTCGTTCCTCGCAATGACGGGTAAGTTAGCGTTCCCCAGGTTAAAATTATCATCGGAGACATCGTCATGGACAAGATCAGGGAACCCGCAGTGGCTGGCACCTTTTATCCGGCCAACCCGTTGAAATTACAATCCATGCTGCACGCCT
Organism: Gammaproteobacteria bacterium; assembly: GCA_030635865.1. Classification (GTDB taxonomy): domain Bacteria; phylum Pseudomonadota; class Gammaproteobacteria; order UBA9214; family UBA9214; genus UBA9214. Next base: position 227 of record DAOVYA010000043.1, read on the forward strand.
ACCTGTCGGAGTCTGATACGGGTGGGCCACTACCGAAAGCGATGATCTTGCCGCATGCCGGCTATATCTATTCAGGCCCGGTAGCGGCCAGCGGTTATGCTCGTCTACAGCAGGCCGCCGATCGCATCAACCAGGTCATCCTGCTGGGCCCCGCACACCGGGTTGCCTTCAAGGGTCTTGCAGCACCCGACGCCGACGGTTTTAAAACACCGCTGGGAACCATACCCCTGGATACTGAAGCGATCAGTGACATCCTCGTCCTGCCACAGGTACATATAAACAATGAGGCACATCGCGAGGAACACAGCCTGGAAGTACACCTGCCATTTCTGCAGGTCACCCTGGATCATTTCAGCCTGGTACCACTGGTGGTCGGGGACGCCTCACCCGACGAGGTCTGTGAAATTATCGGGCATTTCTGGAACAACCCCGGGACGCTCGTCATCATCAGCTCTGACCTGAGCCACTTCCATGACTACGAGACTGCTGTACAACTGGACAAAATGACATCACATGCTATTGAAAACCTGGCGCTGGAAAAAATTGGCTATGATCAGGCATGCGGGCGCAATCCTGTCAACGGCCTCCTCCTGTATGCCAGGCAACACGGGCTTACTGCGCACACGGTTGATCTGCGCAATTCCGGTGATACAGCCGGGCCCCGCAACCAGGTGGTCGGTTACGGCGCCTACGTAATCACTGAATAGCATGGCTTATTCCCCACAGGCACGCTTAAGCCTGCTACAGGTGGCATTAAGCTCGATTGAATACGGACTACGCTCGGGATCCCCGGAGACAGTCAATAGCCAGGACTATAGCCAGGAACTGCGCGATTCGCGCGCCTGCTTCGTCACCTTAAGAAAAGACCAGTCGCTGCGTGGCTGTATCGGCTCACTGGAACCACGCGGGTGCCTGGTTGCGGATGTTGCAAACAATGCCTTTGCAGCAGCCTTCCGCGACCCGCGTTTTCAGAAACTTGAGGCTAATGAACTGGATTTTCTGGATATCGGGATCTCCGTACTGGGATCCAGTCAGGCACTGGCATTTGATTCGCAACAGACACTGCTTGATATGCTCCGTCCCGGACAGGACGGCCTGATTCTGCAGGACAAGACTGCCAGGGGTACGTTTCTTCCTACTGTCTGGAAATCAATACCACAGCCGGAAGAATTTCTTAATCAACTCAAAATAAAAGCCGGGTTAACAGCCGACTACTGGTCAGATACTCTGGAGGTCTGGCGCTACACAACCGAATCGTTTAGTGCACCAGTGTCGGAAATAAGGAGTTCGAATGAAAGTGCTGTCAGGACTGAGCAGGGTTAAGCCAGGCAAACGTCAGGGCTGCCAGTAACATCGCCAGCAACAGGGGCCGTAAGTACTGTGCCACAGGGCGTTTCTGGTCAGCTGACACAACCTCCGCATACAGGTAGTGACTTAACAAAATGTTATCGTCCTCACCACGACGGTCCGGTGATGTTCTCCGCTCTACATTGCAGTCCAGGTAGTTTTTGGTATTCTGGCAGCGGCGTTCGCTCTTGCGCTCATCGGTTCCCATATGAGCAATCACCAGTCGCTGATAGTCAGCCCAGCTTGACTGGGTTGTCAGCTCGGATGGCAGCAGACTTGTTAACCGCCCTGCAATAGTCCAGTTCTCGCGGTCCTGACTGAGCTCGTCGTCCAGGCGAATACGCCCAAGCAATATATAACGGGATATCATCTTTGCCGAAAACGGTCCGCGCATCACACCCTCGCGCCACGTATACCAGCACTTCTCAGACTGTTCATGGCGCGTGACTTGCTGTAACAGGCTCATCTTCTTTCGCGCTTCAATCAACCAGCCAGTTTTCCATGCGAGCTCGCAAACGAATCAGTGCCTGCCCATGGATCTGGCATACCCTGGATTCGCTAACACCCAGAATTTCACCAATCTCACGAAGATTAAGCTCTTCGTCATAATACAAGGCCATAACCAGGCGCTCACGTTCAGGCAAACCCTTGATGGCCCTGGCCAGGCCTTCCTTGAAATCTTCATTCTGCAGGGTGTCCAGCGGCTGGTTCAGATCGCGATTGTTGCGTGCATACCCTTCCTCGCCAGCATTCCCGGGATCTTCAAAACTGAAAATCCGGCATCCCGTCGCATCCTGCAGTATCTTGTGATATTCATCCAGGTTAAGACCCATCGCTTCAGCAACTTCAACACCTCGCGCATCACGACCCTTCTCATTCTCGATCTTGCGAACAGCCTCGGCAACCTCGCGTGCCTTACGATGCACAGAACGCGGTGTCCAGTCGGTGCGTCGTATTTCGTCAAGCATGGCACCGCGAATCCGGATTCCTGCGTAGGTTTCAAAACTGGCTCCCTGTTCAGGATCAAATTTTCTCGAGGCCTCTATCAAACCGATCATACCTGCCTGAATCAGGTCATCTGCCTGCACACTTGCCGGCAAACGACTCATCAAATGATAGGCAATACGCTTGACCAGCGTTGTATTGCCTACGACAAGTTCATCACTTGCCCTGGATTCTCCGGTTACTTTTGCTGCATTGGATTTCATGACAACACCTCCACGTTTATGTTTTCATTCTGAATAAGACGTTCTACAAAAAACTCGAGTTGCCCGCCTGCAAGATCAGGCCGCGGCCAGGCAATAACCTGCCGGGCGAGATTCTTGAGTGCCATTGAAGCGCGACTGCGCGGAAAGACATCAACAACAGCTTGATGCCGGGAAACAGCTTTCCGAAGATGTTTGTCGAAGGGAATAAACCCGGCGTATGAGCAGATAATGTTGTGATCAGATGAAGTCAGATCCTGAATAGACTTGAAAACCTCATTACCTTCACCGGCAGACTTGACCATGCTTGCCAGGACACGAAAACGTGAGACGCCATACTCGGAAGACAACATTTTGATCTGCGCCGCACTGTCTCTTAACGAGGCAGGTTCATTACAAACGACTACCAGTATTTCAGTTGCAGCACTGCAAAAACTGGTGACGGCCTCGGAAATACCGGTAGCGGTATCAATCACCAGTGTATCAACCGGTACTTTCAAATCACTGAAAGCACGAACGAGACCGGCGCATTCATTAATCCCTAAATTTGCCAGCTGCCGGAGACCGGACGCTGCAGGAATCACCAGGAGGTTATCGGTGCCATCAAGAATAATATCTTCCAGCTGACAAGCACCGTTGAGGACATCCAGTAATGTTGAGTGCGCTTCCAGGCCGAGCAGCACATCAACGTTTGCCATGCCGAGATCTGCATCCAGCAACAGGGTGCGATAGCCATTAGCGGCCAGCGCCAATGAAAGGTTGACGGCGATATTGGTCTTTCCGGTACCGCCTTTGCCACCTGTTACAGCAATAACCTGTACCGGCCGCTTGTCAGCAAGGTTTTTGTGTGTCCGGCGACTTCCAAGCTTCACATCAGACAGTTGCATGTGAAAACCCCCTGTATGTCTGTGGTACGTAACTTTTGAACATGACTTTTCCCAAATCCGTGTTTGTGTGTGCCGGGAATACCCGGCGTTTTCGCTACTACCCACACTGAGTAGCAACTTGCGTACCAACTTTTCCAGGCGGCTTGGAGGCACCCCAAAATATCGCTATCCTTTTGTTTTTAAAATGATTAATAATTTAACACTTGCACGGAGGCACAGACCGGAAGGGCGTCGCATTTTTGACGTACCGGGATAAACGACGGGGTTTTGGCGTTTAAGCTGGGGGGCAAAGCAGGAGGTCAGGCCGGACAGGCAATACTCCGGGGCAGCGGTGCTGGCACTACCGGAGTTTGTTTACCAGGGAGAGGTCCGGCTAATCAGGTAAATGCATTGGCACCGGATAACCAGCTTGAGAAATGGCTGTCAGGCAGGGGTTTACTGATATGAAACCCCTGGGCTGCGTCACAGCCGAGACTGCTGAGCATATCCCAGGACGAACCATTTTCCACACCTTCGGCGACGACCTTGTAGCCAAGGTTATGTCCCAGGTCGATTATTGAACGTACAATAGCGACATCCTGCTGATCAGAGGCAACGTCCATTATGAATGACTGATCAATCTTCAGTGTATGTATCGGCAGGCGCTTTAGATAGGAAAGCGAGGAATATCCAGTACCGAAATCATCAATCGCAATCGACACACCGCAGTTACTCAACTGGGTCAATACTTCTGTAGCACGACCAATATCCTGCATCAGGGTCGCTTCAGTTATTTCTATTTCAAGGCAGTCTCCATCAACACCTGTTTCACTCAGCGCCCATTTTATTTTATCGAGCAAACGGGGGTTCTGAAATGAGCGTGCGGAGACATTCACGGATACCGGTACAGGCGTACCATCGAATGACCATTGCCGGCACTGCATCAAGGCCGTAAGCAGCACCCAGTTCGTAATCGGCGTAATCATCCCCAATTGCTCGGCAAGGGGAATTATCCGCTGCGGCATAACCGTTCCGTCCAGGGGATGCTCCCAGCGCAACAAAGCTTCGGCGCAGGTGATGCGAGACGTCTGCAAGTCAACCTGTGGCTGGTAATGCAGCTCAAATTCATCGTTTTCCAGCGCAGTACGTATCTGGCCTGAATAACGTAGCTGCTCGGCGGGACTGACATCACTCGCCGGGTCAAAATACTGATAAGGCAAGCCATTCCTCTTGGCCCGCTGCATGGCGCTTTCGGCGTTGACCACCAGGGACTCTTCATTGACTCCGTCTTCGGGAAAACAGGCAATTCCAAGGGTGACGCCAATACACAGATGCTTGCCCTGGCAGGTAAATGGAGTATCCATAGCATCCAGCACCTGGTTACAAACACGTTCTGCAGCAATCCTTGCATTATTGACCGGCTGCAACAAGATGCCGAACCGGTCACCGCCAAGACGCGCCAGTGAGTCAGACTCGCGTACAACTGTATTCAGGCGTTCAGCAATATCACGCAACAGAATATCGCCAACATCATGACCCAGCGTATCGTTGTACATTTTGAACTGATTGATATCAAGAGAAATGACAACAACCTGTGAACCGGGCACGCGCCTGGACGCCGCAAGGGCCATGCTCAAATGATCCGCCCAGAGTGCACGATTTGGCACTTTTGTCAGTGCATCAGTTGTTGCAAGGCGTTCAAGTCGCCTGCGTTCAGTAATCAGGCGATTAATATCCTCAAGAATGCAGTGGACCTTTGTGGTGCGACCAAGACGATTAAGTGCTGGATAAAGTGAAACCCGGTACCAGTGTAATTTACCACCCGCAAGTGACATGCGTACTTCAGCATGACTGGTACTGCCACTAACAGCATTCTGCCAGGTTAGAAGCAACTGTTGCTGATCTTCTTCACGGGTGTCAGACAAACAGGGTAGTGGCGCCTCCAGTCCATCGCTGTACAGAGCTTCCATGGACGGATTTGCAAAGACCACGTCATTTTTCTTTACATCGACAGTCCACAGCAAATAAGGCAAACCGCCAAGCAACTCTTCCGCCCTGCCTTGCTCACCGGCAAGTCGTGCCAGCTTGTTCTCGGTATTCTCCAGGGCTGCCTGCCAATATCCTTCTATTACCTGGCCAAGATTGCGAAGCAACAACTTGATCAGTACCGATTCAAGCTTGGCACTGTCAGCAGGCTTCAGGTTCAGGTCTGGTAACAGGCTCTTGAGGTAATCAATAAACAGGTGATAAGTACTGATAATCCAGACCGGTTTGAAACCCTGTTCAAGGTGATGCCTGCCCGCATCTGTCAATTCGTTTTCCCGACCAGCATCTGTTTCGGGAGCAAGGGCATCAAACAGGTAACCAAGTTCAGTACGTACCCATTGGCCAATATCGCCCCCTTTCCTCTCATAGGCATACAATATGTCTGAAATATCGGGATTATCGAAGAGATAGTCATAATATATCCCTGCAAACCCGGTGGCTCCGCGGACAAGACAGTCCCGATGCCTGTTGAGAACCCGGGCTTCTTCAGACGACAGCCGAAATACATAGCTATATTCTTTTAAGTGAACCCCCGGTTGATTGTTCGGAGTCACTATTGCCACAGGGCGCTGCCTGACGCTGGATCTACGTTTGTTTTCTTGTCTGTCATGCCTTGAGTTTGGTTATGATTTTTATCAAACGATTATGCAAGAACAGAACCGTCAGTCGGAACTGCGCACCCGCACACTCGATGATCCGGTCGTATGGACAATAGCCCGACGGATCAAAGCAATCAGCAAATGAAGAAATTTATAATCCCGGAAAGTCCCCCCTCCCGGTTATTTTTTTCTAGAGGGGAATCTATCACAGCAACGGTTCGGGATAAACCCTGATTACCAACGACGGTTCATCCATAGCCGCGCACGTGCCAGTGCAGTCGGTTTTTTTTATGACATTAACCGGGACCGGTTAATGCAGTTTCAGCCCGCAGTCGCTGTACTCGCAAAATCGTCAGAGTTATGACGCTTGCGAATTCCTCTGCAGACCATACTTGCGCAGCTTTTCGACCAGGGTCGTTCTGCGCATACCCAAACGTTTGGCCGCATGTGCAACAACGCCACCTGAATCTGCCAGTGCCTGCTTGATGTAGCTGAGCTCCAGAGATCCAAGGTGCTCCTTAAGATTCAGCCCATCCCTTGGAAGACGCGGATCAAGATCTTCCGAAGTTACCGGTGAACCAATCAAGGCATCAAGCATTTGCTCAGAGACCTCTCCATCTTCCGAACGGAATTTATCCGGGAGATCAGCCGCATCAACGACAGCATACGGGTACAGGATCGCAAGGCGTTCGATCAGGTTGGCCAGCTCCCTGACATTGCCGGGCCAGTCATACTGACAAAGAGCATAAATCGCACCGGGCGACAACCTCACCGAACCGCGCTTTTCATGTTCAATGCGGCGCACCAGCTCATTGACCAGCAAGGGAATATCCTCAACCCGGCCGCGCAACGGCGGCATCTCGATCGGGAAGACGTTCAACCGATAAAACAGATCCTCACGAAACCCGCCTTCCACAATCGCCTGTTCCAGGTTTTTGTGTGTAGCTGCAACAATACGCACGTCTGAAGTAATGGTGTCATTGGAGCCGATTCGTTCAAAGGTACGCTCCTGCAGGACGCGTAAAATCTTGACCTGCATCTGCAGACTCATGTCACCGATTTCATCAAGGAACAGGGTGCCCCCGTTTGCCAGCTCAAAGCGGCCTTCACGGTCCGAAATTGCACCGGTAAAAGCCCCTTTTATATGGCCAAACAATTCAGACTCAAGCAGGTCAGCCGGGATTGCGCCACAGTTAACCGGCACGAAAGGCCCGTCACGACGGGCTGAATAATAATGGAGGTTTCTGGCTACGACTTCCTTCCCGGTTCCGGATTCACCGAGAATAAGCACGTTGGCATCACTTTCTGCAACCTGCTTAATCATTTCCCTGACACTCTGAACCGCACGGCTACTGCCAACCAGGCTTCTGAACAATTCAACCGGGCGCTGGGATACTGCCTCAGACTGATGAGATTCCACGTAGACCTCTGCCTGATGCAGGGCACTGGTTAACTGGGCATAATTCGGTGGTATGTCAAGGCGGCCGAGAATGCAGGAACCCTGGTCAATAGTAATCGTTGGCTCTTTACCCTTCTCGGAGAGTAAATAAATCGGCAGGTGCTCATCAACATCGTGAATCTCGCCGACGATCCCTGACAAGCTCGATTCTTCTGAACATGAGCCGATCAAAACAGCCAGAAAATCAGAACAGTCACCGGCCAGTTCTTTCCATCGGCCGCAATCACTGACAAGCAACGGGATACAGTCCAGGAATTTAATGACGGCCTGCAGTTCCTTCCCCTTCTCAGGGTCTGCATCAATAATCAAGACTTTGGATTCGCTGAGCATGTGAAATCCTTTAGAATCGCGGTTACTTCGACTGATTATTATAAAAACCGGACATTTATTAAAGTTTTTTATCCCTGCCAACCTTAAGGTGGAGTTAACCACCCAAATGCGATTATGTCAAAACACCGTTCAGGGTGGCCCGGCGCATTACCAGTGGCCGTTAAAACAGTCCTGCAAATTCAGACCATCTCATTGTAATAGCACGACTATTCAGGCACCCGGGATGCGCATCCCAAACCAGGCTGCACGCCACGGTCCTCATCATTTCCACAGCGCTTTTGCACTGCAATCACCTTGAACAGACCATGCAACGGGAACAGCTGAATCTGTCTCATCCAGTCCTGCTGCTTGCCACCATCAAAAACACAGAACCGGATGCGTCATTTTATCGTCACTTTGTGAACTGCGCCCCAAAACCACCCTAAACTAGCTGTTTCCGGAGACGATACCTTTATTGAACCATGCGAAATCAGCCGAACAATTAACGACGCATCTTAAACCTCGGAATGTACCAAAACAAAACAAGCATCTTATGAGTATTCAGTCGCCAGATTTTCCAGAGATCAATACAAGTCGAATAGACGCCATTCGCAACCGGCTGGATGACGATAACTACACGTTTGACATACAACACTTGACCAGCAAGCTCATCGACCTGGAAATAGCCCTCACCATGGCAGGTAAAAAGCAGGTCGCCTGAACTACCGTCACTTACCCTGCCATGCGGGGTCCGCTAAACGAGCGCATGTCCCGTCCATGTCCGGAAATGATCCATCACACATATAGAATGCTCTTTGAATCGAGTGTTAGAATGTACCTCTTATTTCCAGAATCAAGGCTGTAACGGGGCCGTAGCTCAGCTGGGAGAGCGCGTCGTTCGCAATGACGAGGTCGGGAGTTCGATCCTCCTCGGCTCCACCATACATACCAGGTTGCTTCAGCCCCGGTAGCTCAGTTGGATAGAGCGAGCGCCTCCTAAGCGCTAGGTCGGACGTTCGAATCGTCTCCGGGGCGCCATTTTTCTTAATACAAGTGCACGCCGCCTCAATCATTATCAAACTACCAGACGTCACCGATTCGAACGTCCGACGCTTCAATCAGCCGTTCGACGAGTGGCGCAAGTCGCGAAGAACGCCGGCTTTGCCGGCGGCCCCAAAGGGGTGAGGCCCGAAGGGCCGAATCATCGTCTCCGGGGCACCAATTAATCAATGGCTTACATTGATATCCCGATTCCCGCACCA
>DAOVYA010000006.1 GCA_030635865.1 Gammaproteobacteria bacterium
GCAACCAGAAAACCGGTCACCCACAAACTGCCAACCCAAAGAGTGAGGAGAATGCGCTCGGTTGCCAGTGAATATTTAACAAACCCCGTCATTGCGGCCCTACCCATTCCGTCATTGCGAGCGAAGCGCGGCAATCTCATGAAGCTGGCAGCGGGCTTGACGAGATTGCCGCGTCACTGCGTTCCTCGCAATGACGGGGCTTGTTTGCCAGCCGGCACGACTCGCGATGACGTAGGTTGGGGTCGCAATGACGCGGCAGCTAGAGATGTCGAACTTCGATAATCTCCAGGCTTCTCGTCCCGCCAGGCACCGTGACTGAAACCACGTCGCCCTCCAGCCGGGTAATCAGGGCGCGGGCAATCGGCGAGTTCACCGAAATCATGCCCACTTTTATATCGGCTTCGTCCTCACCAACAATCTGGTAGACAATGGTTTCCTCGGTATCCTCATCAATCAATTCAACGGTCACTCCGAAAATCACCTTCCCGCTATGCGCTATTGTAGTGATGTCCACGATGTGGGCATGACTCAACTTGCCCTCAATTTCCTTGATACGGCCTTCAGCGAAACTCTGTTGCTCACGCGCAGCATGATATTCAGCATTTTCCTTAAGGTCACCATGCGCCCGCGCCTCTGCAATCGCCGCTATAATCCGCGGACGATCTACCGTTTTCAGTCGCTTCAACTCTTCACGCAACTGTTCGGCGCCCTTTGCTGTAATTGGAACCTTCGTACTCATTTGTCTCACTCCTGGTGCAGACTTTGCAGGCTGGTAACATTGCTGGTATTCAGATATTCCAGTGCCATACAGGTCGCGCGCGCACCCGCCAGTGTCGTGCTATAGGAAATTTTGTGCTGCAAGGCAGACCTCCGGATTGTATATGAATCAGCAATCGCCTGCTTGCCTTCAGTCGTATTGACAATCAAATCAATCTGGCCATTTTTAATCATATCAACAATATGCGGCTGCCCTTCCAGCACCTTGTTAACAACATCACATTCAATCCCGTCCGCCTTGATGACAGCAGCCGTACCACGCGTCGCAACCAGCCTGAAACCCTTGTCAACCAGGTCGCGCGCAAGTCCCACCGTCGCCTCCCGGTCCCCTTTACGCACACTCAGGAAGGCCGTCCCGTTTTCAGGCACCGCATTGCCTGCGCCCAGCTGGGCCTTCGCGAAGGCTTCGCCAAAGGTCTTTCCGATGCCCATCACCTCGCCGGTAGACTTCATCTCCGGGCCGAGTAGCGGGTCTACGCCCTGAAACTTGATAAACGGAAAAACGGCTTCTTTTACAGAGCAATAGTCTGTTGTAACGGCTTCGGTAAGGCCCTGTTCCCTGAGACTCTTTCCGGCCATAACGCGCGCTGCAATCTTGGCCAGCGGCCGGTTTGTTGCCTTGGAGACAAACGGAACGGTACGTGAAGCGCGCGGATTGACTTCGATCAGGTAAATATCATCACCCTTAATAGCAAACTGCGTATTCATCAGGCCGCATACCTTAAGCTCTTTCGCCATCCGGTTAACCTGCTCACACATCCTTGCCTGCACTGCTTCACTCAATGTGTACGGCGGCAGTGAACATGCCGAATCACCGGAATGGACCCCCGCCTGTTCAATATGTTCCATAATGCCGCCGATCAGTACATCCTCGCCATCACAAATCGCATCTACATCAACCTCGACCGCATCATCCAGAAACCGGTCCAGCAGAACAGGTGAATCGTTGGAAACCTGGACCGCCTCGCGCATATAACGCGCCAGGTCTTCGCTGGAATAGACGATCTCCATGGCACGTCCGCCCAGCACATAGGAAGGACGCACAACCAGCGGATAACCCACCTCCTCTGCAAGTGCCATGGCCTGCTCTGTATCCGATGCAATCCGGTTAGGGGGCTGCAGCAAGCCGAGTTTCACAACCATCTGCTGAAAGCGCTCACGATCTTCAGCGTGATCGATCGCATCTGCCGATGTCCCTATGATGGGGGCACCATTGGCCTCCAGGCCCCGCGCCAGTTTCAGGGGTGTTTGCCCGCCATACTGGACAATTACACCCTTCGGCTGCTCCACGTGAATGATTTCCAGCACATCTTCCAGTGTCAGCGATTCAAAATACAGGCGGTCCGAGGTATCGTAATCCGTGGAAACCGTTTCCGGGTTACAGTTCACCATGATCGTTTCGAAACCATCGTCACGACATGCGAGAGCGGCATGTACACAGCAATAATCAAACTCAATACCCTGCCCGATACGGTTTGGCCCGCCGCCAAGCACCATGATTTTGTCACTGCGCGAAGGCGCTGCCTCGCATTCCTCTTCATAAGTGGAGTACAGGTACGCCGTTGCTGTTGAAAATTCAGCGGCGCAGGTATCAACGCGTTTATAGACAGGCCGGATATTCAAGTCATGCCGGCGTTTGCGGACTTCATCTTCAGTGACGCCCAACAGCGTTGCCAGGCGGGAATCAGAGAAACCTTTACGCTTCAGACGCCTTAACCATTGGGCATCGAGCCCCTTCATTCCCAGTTCCCGTGCTTGCGCCTCGTGCGCAACAAGATCTGAAATCTGGGCCAGGAACCAGGGATCTATGGCCGTTAATTCAAACAATTCCTGCACCGACAGGCCGGCACGAAAACCATCCGCCACGTGCCAGAGCCGGTCCGGCCGGGCCAATCGCAGTTCCTTCCGGAGTTCCCCTTGCGTTTCTTCGGCTGTGAGATCAAATATCTCGTTCAAGCCATCCATACCGGTTTCCAGCCCGCGCAAGGCCTTCTGCAGGGATTCCTGGAAGGTACGACCAATGGCCATTACTTCGCCAACGGACTTCATCTGCACACCCAGCAGCGGTTCGGCCTGCGGGAATTTCTCAAAGGTGAAGCGTGGCACCTTGGTGACCACATAATCAATGGTCGGCTCAAACGATGCCGGGGTGGCGCCGCCGGTGATCTCGTTACGTAACTCATCCAGGGTAAAGCCGACTGCCAGTTTTGCAGCCACCTTGGCAATCGGAAACCCGGTTGCCTTGGACGCCAGTGCCGAGGAACGCGAGACGCGCGGGTTCATTTCAATCACGATCATGCGCCCGTTTTCCGGGTTGATCGCAAACTGTACATTGGAGCCGCCGGTCTCGACACCGATCTTGCGCAACACGGCAATCGACGCATTACGCATTAACTGGTATTCCTTGTCGGTCAGTGTCTGCGCCGGTGCAACCGTGATGGAATCACCGGTATGCACACCCATGGGATCGAGGTTCTCGATCGAGCAGATAATGATGCAGTTGTCCGCCTTGTCACGCACCACTTCCATCTCGAATTCCTTCCATCCGAGTACGGACTCTTCCAGCAGCACCTCGGTGGTCGGCGACTGGTCCAGCCCATGTTCGCAGATCGCAACAAACTCTTCCTTGTTGTAGGCAATACCGCCGCCGCTGCCACCCATGGTGAATGATGGCCGGATGATCAGCGGAAAACCGGTGGAGGCAGATACCTGGTGCGCTTCTTCCATGCTGTGTACCACGGATGCGCGCGGCGTGGACAAGCCGATCTCTTTCATGGCCTGGCGAAACAGCCCGCGATCTTCGGCCATGTCGATGGCTTCCCGACTTGCGCCGATCAACTCGACATCGAATTTCTCAAGCACCCCTTCACGCACCAGGTCGAGGGCACAATTCAGGCCGGTCTGGCCACCCATCGTCGGCAACAGGGCATCCGGCCGTTCCTTCTCGATAATGTGCTGAACCGTTTCCCAGACGACCGGCTCGATGTAGATGGCATCGGCCATATCCGGATCGGTCATAATGGTGGCAGGGTTGGAGTTGACCAGCACCACGCGGAAACCCTCTTCACGCAATGCCTTGCATGCCTGGACACCGGAGTAATCAAACTCACAGGCCTGCCCGATAACGATCGGGCCCGCGCCGATAATCAGGATGCTTTTAATGTCGGTTCTTTTAGGCATTGTTTTTTGCCACAGAGTTCACAGAGAAAAAACATTCCTCGCGCGAAGGCGCAAAGACGCCAGGAGAACAAAAACATTCTTTTATTACTGCTTCATATTTAATTACAAACGATAACGGCATGCGTCTAAACCCAGTATGATTTTTCGTGAACATTATTTATGCTTTTCTTGGCGCCTTTGCGCCTTTGCGCGAAATTGGTCTTTTCTTTTTTCTCTGTGTCCTCTGTGGCTAATCTGCCCTTAGCTTGATCATGTCAATAAACCGGTCAAACAGGGGTGCAACATCATGCGGACCAGGACTGGCTTCCGGGTGCCCCTGGAAACTGAATGCCGGGCAATCGGTTCTTTCAACGCCCTGCAGGGAACCATCAAACAGGGAACGATGGGTTGCTGCGAGATTATCCGGCAAACTCTCTTCATCAACGGCAAAGCCGTGGTTCTGGCTGGTAATCATGACACGCTGACTTTTGATGTCCTGCACCGGGTGGTTGGCCCCGTGATGGCCGAATTTCATCTTCAGCGTTTTTGCACCGCTGGCCAGTGACAGCAACTGGTGTCCCAGGCAAATACCGAAAACAGGGATTTTCCTTGAGAGCAGCTCCCGGATGGCTACTATTGCATACTCACACGGCTCGGGATCACCGGGACCATTGGACAGAAATATTCCGTCCGGATTCAGGGACAGGACATCGCTTGCCGAGGTTTGTGCCGGCACCACGGTGATACGGCAACCCCGGTCAACCAGCATCCGCAGGATGTTGCGCTTCACGCCAAAGTCGTAGGCGACAACGTGCCAGGAAAGATCTTCTTTTGAAACGGCTGGAGGATGACCGCCCTCCAGTGACCAGCTGCCCTGCTGCCAATCATATATTTCGGCAGCCGTTACCTCTTTTGCCAGGTCCATGCCCTTGAGCCCGGGAAATGCCTGCGCCTTTGCAAGGGCAACGGCCTCGTCAATATTATCACCGGCGACCAGGCAACCACCCTGCGCACCTTTCTCGCGCAGGATGCGTGTCAGGCGCCGGGTATCAATATCGGCAATCCCGAGGACGCCATTCTTTTTCAAATACTCATCAAGGGATGACTTGCTGCGCCAGTTACTCAGCAATACCGGCAGATCGCGGATCACCAGTCCGGCACAATGAATGGCCGCGGCCTCTTCGTCTTCAGGATTGGTACCGACATTACCAATATGAGGATAGGTCAGTGTGACGATCTGTTTTGCATAGGAGGGATCGGTAAGGATTTCCTGGTAACCGGTCATGGCCGTATTGAAAACAACCTCTCCGGTAACCTGCCCTTCAATACCAATAGCAACACCACGGAACATGCTTCCGTCTGCAAGGGCCAACAGGGCCGCCTTCTTCAACAGGACCTCCGCGTCTGACGTAGAAAACGGGAGGGCTCCAGAGAACCATCCCGTTTAAAACTACCGGTGTAAACAACCAAATCTGGCGCGAATTGTACTGGATTCAGACGGGGGCTGTCTATGTCCGGAACCGGAATCGATAGCAGGACCCGCGTCTCGCGGGGAATTCTTACCGTTCCCGGCGGGGCGCCGGTCCTGTGACGACCAAAACGAAAAAAGATGTAGCCCGGATGGAGACCCGGCGGGCCGTAATCCGGGAATAGCTAGCTCAGCCCCAGCACATCCTGCATATCAAACAGGCCTGAATCACGGGACATCAGCCAGCCAGCGGCCCGGATTGCCCCATTGGCAAAGGTCATGCGGCTGGAGGCCTTGTGAGTGATCTCCACCCGTTCACCGCTACCGGCAAACATGACGGTATGGTCACCGACAATATCACCGGCACGGATGGTCTCGAAACCAATCGTCTTTGCATCACGCTCCCCGGTATGCCCCTCCCGTCCATAGACGGCACACGCCTTCAAATCACGCCCGAGCGCATCGGCGACCACCTCACCCATGCGCAGCGCCGTGCCGGAGGGCGCGTCTACCTTGTGACGATGGTGCGCCTCGATGATCTCGACATCGACCTCATCACCGAGCACCCGCGCCGCCGTTTCCAGCAGCTTGAAACACAGGTTCACCCCGACACTCATATTCGGTGCAAACACTATCGCGACATCGTTTGCCGCCGCAGCGATCTGTTGTTGCTCAACATCACTAAAGCCAGTGGTCCCAATCACCATGCGCCTGTCGGCCTTGCGGCAGATCTCCAGATTCGCAAGCGTCGGCTCGGGCCGTGTGAAATCAATCAGTACGTCAAAGTCCGCCGTCACCGCCGCAAGATCGGAACCAACGGTAACACCGAGCTTGCCGATACCGGCGAGGTCACCGGCATCACTGCCCAGCAGAGAACTCTCCGGATGTTCCAGTGCAACGCTGACCTCCATCCCGTCTGTCTGGTGACAGGCTTCGATAAGACTGCGCCCCATACGGCCGGCCGCGCCGGTAATTGCGATGCGTGTCATGTTTGCAGGTATCTTTTACTTGAGAATGGGCAAAGAGTGAGAGTTCCAGCAGCTTAAGTCAATAGGTGTGGGTTTTTGCCTGACATCTCTGCAGGAGCAGATCTCATCCGCGATGACGCACCAGAAATCAATGGCAGAAACAGGCGTTTTAAGACTGAAAACAACTCTTAATCAGGGGCTGGTATCGAGTGATTTCAGTGATCTGCCTGGGTCCGACCCGGTGCATCACCGTGTTCATTGATCGAGGTCAACTGTCACCGCCCTCCATTCTGCTAGCTTCATAAACACCAGTCAAACCGAAACATATAGCCTGGCCGGAATAATGCGAATTTACAGGGGCAATCATTATGAAGAAATCACATCTATTTGGCGTACCCGGTGCATCGCTCTGTTTGATGGATATGTTTGTGACCCCGGCCCAGGCTGAATGGTGTCACTGAGTAAAACCAAAAAACGCAACGGAGGCAAACCATGAAAGTTCAAGAACTAATGACTATCAATGTCGAGTCGATAAAACCCGATCTGTACCTGCGGGCAGCGGCTCGAAAAATGAAGGCACTGGGTGTGGGCGCCCTGCCCATTGTCGAAGGAGATACCGTGGCAGGCATCATCACCGACCGTGACCTCGCCTGCTTTGCCATCGCGATGGGACTCGACCTCAATTCAGCCACGGTGAATAAAGTCATGACCAGGGAGGTTGTCACCTGCAACGCCAATCAGGAGATCGATGAGGCTGCTAGAATCATGATCGACAACCACATCCGTCGTCTAGTGGTGCTGGATGACAACAACGGCCTGGCTGGATTCTTCTCCGTCGATGACCTGGTACGCGGATCCCGCGAATTGGCCGGTGCAGTCCTGGAAGCAGCGACACCTGTCCACTAGCCCAAAGCGATAATCACACGAAGATCTGAAGGAGCGTAATCATGAAAGTACAAGAGATCATGACATCCAAGGTCGAAACCATATCACCGACCAACACCGCTAAAGAGGCCGCACGCAAAATGCACGACCTGCATATCGGCTCGCTACCCGTGCTCGATGGCGATCAGCTGGTGGGCATCCTCACCGACCGCGACATCTGTGTCCGTGTAACCGCCACCGGGCGCGACGCCGCAATGACCCTGGTTAAAGAGGTTATGGGTACGGGAGTTGAAACCTGCTTTGAGGACCAGGATATCAACGATGCCGCAAAGCTGATGATCGACCGCCATATCCGCCGACTGGTGGTGCTGAACCGTGACAACGGCATCAGCGGATTCCTGTCGATAGACAATATGGCCAGGAAGTCCCATGAACTGGCCAGTACCGTACTGGAGGCGACGATTCCGATTCACTAATAAGGAAATAGGGGACAGACTACGGTTTTAGCCCCGTAGGCGCAGCCGAGCATCGCAGTGAAAACGGATGAAGCTTGCGCTTGATTGAGCGAAGATAGAAATCAGGAAGAGAAAAAACTATTAAGACCCCCTCTCCCGGAGGGAGAGAGGAAAATTCGCGTTACCCGCCCAACCCGTCAAAAAACTTCTTCACCCCATCCATCCAGGAGTGCGTTTGCGGGTTATGACGGCTGCCGCCGGATTCCATTTCCCTGGAGAATTCCCGTAACAGGTCTTTCTGCTTGCGGCTCAGTTTTACCGGGGTCTCGACATTCACCTTGCAAAGTAGGTCGCCCACCGCACCACCGCGCACCTGCTTTACCCCCTTGCCGCGCATGCGAAACATTCTACCGGTCTGGGTTTCCGGTGGAATCTTGAGATTTACCCGGCCATTCAGGGTCGGCACCTCCAGTTCACCACCGAGTGCTGCATCAACAAAACTGATTGGCACCTCGCAATAGAGATTGCTCTCCTCACGATGGAAGATCGGGTGTTCCCTGACCTGTACCTGCACATAAAGGTCCCCGGGAGGACCACCACTCTCACCGGCCTCACCCTCTCCGGCGAGGCGGATTCGGTCACCGGTATCCACGCCTGCCGGCACCTTGACCGAGAGCGTTTTGCGTTCCTGGATCCGGCCCTTGCCGTGGCATGATTGACATGGATCGGTGATTACCGTGCCACTGCCCTGGCAATGGGGGCAGGTCTGTTGCAATGAAAAGAACCCCTGCTGCATCCGTACCTGACCATGGCCATCGCAGGTCGTACATTTCGTGGGCGTACTGCCCTTTCTGGCGCCACTGCCACTACACTCTTTACAGGCCACCATTGTCGGCACACGAATCTTGACCTCGGTGCCGGACACCGCATCTTCCAGTGACATTTCCAGGTTGTAACGCAGGTCCGAACCCCGATAAACACGCTGTCCACCCCCGCCTCGCCTGCGGCCGCCACCGAAGATATCACCGAATACATCACCGAAAATGTCGTTAACGCCCGCGCCCGCAGCGCCGCCACCAAAGCCACCACCCATGGAGGGATCGACCCCGGCGTGCCCGAACTGGTCATAGGCCGCTCGTTTCTGCGAGTCTCCGAGTACTTCCCAGGCTTCCTTGCATTCCTTGAACTTTTCTTCAGCCCCGGCATCATCCTGGTTTCGGTCCGGGTGATGTTTTTGCGCCGCACGCCGATAGGCCTTCTTCAACTCCGCCTCACTGGCGTTTTTGGAGACCCCGAGTACTTCGTAGTAATCACGTTTAGACATATTGGTTATGCATCACTCTTGTTAAACATGTAGCCCGGATGAAGCGTAGCGGAATACGGGATTCCTGACTGGCATGCCCTCCCCGGATTCCGGCCCGCGGCCTGTATCCGGGCTACTCATTCCAGACACAGGAAAGTCCGGGACCGCTTGCAGCAGTACCGGACCTTTGTCTGCAAAAATAATGGTCGCCGTTACTTGCTGTCGGCGTCCTTCACTTCTTCAAACTCGGCATCCACGACATCTTCATCCGTACCGGGTTCACCAGCTGCTGCATCACCCGCAGGGGCTTCGCCCTGCTCGGCCTGTTCCTTGTAGACACGTTCAGCCAGCTTGCCGGATATTTCACCAAGGGCCTTGGTCTTTTCCTCGATGGCCTCTTTGTCGTCACCCTTGACGACTTCTTCCAGCGCTGCAATCGCCGCCTCGATGTCGCTCTTCTCGGACACTTCTACCTTGTCGCCGAGATCGTCGAGTGACTTTTTGGTTGCGTGAATCAGGCCATCGGCCTGGTTGCGCACATCGATCAGTTCGTGGAACTTGCGATCTTCCTCGGCATGTTCCTCGGCGTCCTTGACCATATTGTCAATCTCTTCATCCGACAAACCGCTGGAGGCCTTGATCTGGATCGACTGTTCCTTGCCGGTCGCCTTGTCCTTCGCGGATACATGCATGATGCCGTTGGCATCGATATCGAAAGTCACTTCAACCTGCGGGACACCTCGTGGTGCAGGCGGGATATCACTCAGGTCAAACCGGCCCAGTGATTTATTCGCAGTCGCCACATCACGCTCGCCCTGCAGAACATGCACGGTCACCGCGGACTGGTTGTCCTCTGCCGTGGAAAACACCTGGTTTGCCTTGGTCGGGATAGTGGTGTTTTTGTCGATCAGCTTGGTCATCACACCGCCCAGTGTCTCGATACCCAGTGACAGGGGCGTTACATCGAGCAACAACACATCCTTGACATCACCACCCAGCACACCACCCTGGATCGCTGCACCAATCGCCACCGCCTCATCCGGGTTCAGGTCCCTGCGCGGCTCCTGCCCGAAGAGTTTCTGCACCGCTTCCTGCACCTTGGGCATACGGGTCTGGCCGCCAACAAGAATGATGTCATCAATCTCGCTCGCCGATAAACCGGCATCCTTGAGCGCTGTCTTGCACGGCCCAAGGGTCCGGTCGATCAGATCTTCAACCAGTGATTCCAGCTTGGCGCGTGTCAACTTCATGTTCAGGTGTTTCGGCCCACTGGCATCGGCCGTTATATATGGCAGATTCACATCCGTCTGCTGGCTGGATGACAATTCAATCTTTGCCTTCTCGGCACCTTCCTTGAGGCGCTGCATGGCCAGCGGATCACCGCGCAGATCCATCCCCTGGTCTTTCTTGAATTCATCCGCAAGATAATCAATCAACCGCTTGTCGAAGTCTTCACCGCCCAGGAAAGTATCACCATTGGTCGACAGCACCTCAAACTGGTGCTCACCATCGACATCGGCGATTTCAATGATGGAGACGTCGAACGTACCGCCACCCAGGTCATACACGGCAAGCTTGGAATCGCCGCGCTTCTTGTCCAGGCCATAGGCCAGTGCCGCTGCCGTCGGCTCGTTGATAATGCGCTTCACATCCAGGCCGGCAATACGCCCGGCATCCTTGGTAGCCTGGCGCTGTGAGTCATTGAAATAGGCCGGTACGGTGACAACGGCCTCGGTCACTTCCTCACCGAGATAGTCCTCCGCCGTGCTCTTCATCTTTTGCAGTACCCGTGCAGAGACTTCCGGCGGCGCCATGCGCTTGCCCTGGGCTTCGACCCAGGCATCACCGTTGTCTGCCTTCAGCAGCTTGTACGGCACCAGGTCGATATCACGCTGCACCACGTCTTCCTCGAAGCGGCGACCGATCAGGCGCTTGATGGCAAACAGGGTATTGGTCGGGTTGGTGACGGCCTGGCGCTTGGCCGCCTGGCCTACCAGCACCTCGTTATTATCGACAAAACCGACGATGGACGGGGTGGTCCGGTCGCCCTCGCTGTTTTCGATTACCCGGGCCTTGCCCCCTTCCATGACAGCCACACAGGAGTTGGTGGTACCCAGGTCTATTCCGATAATCTTGCCCATATTCTCTAATCTCCACGTAAATGCATGATAACTATGAATTTGAATTTAACTCGCCATTACCCTTAACTTGGGGGCGGTATTCAATAAAAACAAGGCCCGGTTGTTATTTATTCTGCTGTGGCCGGGGCTTGTGAGACGATCACCATCGCCGGGCGGATCAGGCGGTCGTGCAGGAGGTAGCCCTTCTGGACCACGGTCACCACCGTATTCGGCTCCACGTCATCGCGCGGCTGCATGGACATGGCCTGATGATAGTCCGGGTCAAAGGCTTCATCCTGCGGGTTTACTTCCTTGATCTCAAACCTGTCCAGTGCACTGCCCAGCATCTGCAGGGTCAGTTCAATACCTTCCCTGAGTTTTCTGATTTCAGCGTCTTCCCCACTAAACGCTTCCAGCCCCATTTCCAGGCTGTCTTTAACCGGCAGTAATTCCGCGGCAAAGCGTTCCAGTGCATATTTGTGTGCATTGGCAAGATCACGCTCGGCACGCTTGTGCAGGTTTTCAATATCCGCCTGCAGGCGCAGGCACTGGTTCCAGTGCTCATCCGCCTTGCCACGGGCATCTCCCAGCAAGGTGGTCAGTTCAGCATGATCAGGCTCATCGCCCCGGCCGGTTTCCGGCTGATCTTCTGCAATTTCAGCGATTGCCTCTTCCAGACTTCCCTCATCGCTACTGTTTTCCTTCTCGGACATAGTGTTACTCCACAAACTTGTGATCCCGCTTGCTGCACGGGAAAAGGGATTCGTTGTCGATATGGGGGTTAATCCTTCTGGTTCAAGGCCGCACCCAGCAGGCGGGCCGTGGCATCAACAATGGGTATGACCCGGTCATAGGCCATCCGGGTCGGTCCGATGACGCCCAGCACACCCAGGGCCTCACCTTCCACTGAATACGGTGCCGTCACCATGCTGCATTCATCCAGCATCTTGTAGCCGGATTCCTCACCAATGAATATCTGGATACCCTCGGCATTCACACACTGGTCCAGCAGGTGCAGCATGTCACGCTTCTTGCTGAAGGCATCAAACAGCTTGCGCAACTTCTCAATATTACAAAGCTCCTCGAATTCCATCAGGTTGGTCTGCCCCGCCATGACGAACCCCCCATGCTCGGTGTTATCCAGTACCTGGTCCGCCATCTGCATGGCAGTAATCATCATGCTGTTCATGGTCGAACGCGTTTCCTGCATCTCGCTCAGTAACGTGGTGCGTACCTCGGCAATATCCTTGCCGGCAAACAGGCTGTTCAGGTAATTGGAGGCCTGCTGTAATTCCGCGGGACTGCATTTCTTGTCCGTTATAATAATCCGGTTTTGTACTTCATCATCACCGGTTACCAGGATTGCCAGTACGCGATTATCGGAGAGTGGCAGAAATTCCACCTGCTTGAACAGGGAATGCTCATGCCTGGGCAGGGTAACCACCCCGGCGAGATGTGTAATGCCGGACAACATGCCGGTCACGGATTCGATCAGGTCTTTCTGCCCCTGCTCCGACTCGATCTCCAGGCGCATTTGCTCGAACGCAAGCTCATCAAGTGGCTGCACGGTCAACAGCGAGTCAACAAAGAAACGGTAACCCTGTACCGTCGGGATGCGGCCGGCCGAGGTGTGCGGAGAGGCAACAAAGCCGAGTTCCTCAAGGTCTGACATGACATTACGGATGGTCGCAGGGCTCAACTCCAGCCCGGCTTCACGCGCCAGGGTGCGTGAACCCACCGGCTGACCGTCGAGCACATAGCGGTCGATCAGCGCCCGCAGCATCATCTGGGCACGTTCATTGATATCCGGTATCGGGTCTTTCATTTCTCGGGGCCAGGCAGGTCAAGACAGGACTCTATGATAAATCATTTGGCACTCTCGCGGATAGACTGCCAAATGATGGTTGGCGCATCCCGGGAGTCATGGTAGTTTCCAATGCAATCCCCTGGTTACACAGCAGACTTATGAAGCCTCATTTCAAACGCGTTGGCCTGATCGGCAAATCGGCAGATAAAAATGTCTCGGCGACCCTGCGTACGCTGGCGGCCTATCTCGAAAAGTTGAAGGTCAAGGTCCTGCTGGATGAAGGAATTGCCGGGCTGTTCCCGGATGACAGCTACCCGGTTTTAGACCGCTCCACACTCGCCAGCAAGTGCAATCTCGCGATTGTTGTAGGCGGTGATGGCACCCTGTTAAATGCGGCACGCAGCCTGGCCGGGCCCGGCGTATCGGTTCTCGGGGTGAATCTTGGCAGACTGGGTTTCCTGGTTGATGTCTCGCCAGAGGACATGACTCAACAACTGGACAAAATCCTGGCGAAAGACTTCATCGAGGAAGAGCGCACCCTGTTGCAATCCACCATCATCAGGGACGGGGAAATCCGCAGTGAGTGTATGGCATTAAACGATATCATTGTGCATAAAAAAGACATCGCGCGCATGATTGAACTCGATACGTATATTGACGGCACTTTCCTGAACACCAACCGCTCGGACGGGTTGATCGTGGCAACACCGACCGGATCGACTGCCTATGCCCTCTCTGGCGGCGGCCCGATCCTGCACCCGAGACTGGATGCCCTCGCGCTGGTACCCATCTGTCCGCATACACTCAGCAACCGCCCGATCGTCGTGCACGATGACTCGGTGATTGAAATCATTGTTCACAAGGGCACCCTTGCAGCCCAGATGTCCTGCGATGGACAACTCAGCCAGCCACTTGAGCCCGGCGACCACATCATGGTGCGAAAACACGCGCATACACTGCGCCTGCTGCACCCGCCCGGCCATGACTTTTATACAGTACTCAGGGAAAAACTGCGCTGGAGTGAACAGCCTTGACTGTCATCACTCACCACAGGAGTAGCGGGTACGGCCTCCGGCCAGCACCCATCCTGCATTTGCAGACATACACATGCTGACACATATACACGTACGCAACCTGGCGATTGTCGATGAGATCGAGGTGGAACCAGGCGCCGGCATGACCGCACTGACCGGTGAAACCGGGGCCGGCAAATCCATTCTCGTTGACGCGCTCGGACTGGTACTGGGTGACCGTGCTGACAGCAGCGTCATTCGACATGGCCGCGAACGCGCGGAAATATCAGCTGGTTTTAATGTGCACGGCAATGCTGCGGTCAACGCCTGGCTGGCCGGGCAGGAACTGGATATGGATGGCGAATGCCAGTTACGGCGCATCATCAACCGGGAAGGACGCACGCGTGGCTACATCAATGGCCAGCCAGTACCGATGCAGTCACTGCGCGAACTCGGTGAACAGCTGGTTGATATACACGGACAACATGAGCACCAGTCCCTGCTGCGAACAGCCGTACAGCGACAATTGCTCGATGCCTTCGGTGGGCACCATGACCTGCTGGACACGGTTGCCGGTCTATACAGGGAATGGAAATCAGTACAGGCAGAGCTGGACAGCTGTGTACAAAGTGAAGCAGACCGTGACGCCCGGCTCGACCTGTTGCGTTACCAGTTGCAGGAACTGGAGTCCCTTGGCTTAAGCTGCGAGGAGATCAACTCCATCGACGAGGAACACGCTCGCCAGGCCAATGCAGGGCGCTTGCTGGAGGCTTGCCAGCAGGGACTCTCCCGACTGGATACCGATGAGAGTGACTCCGCCTACAGCCTGATCACACGCACACAGGATGATCTGAACGAACTGGCTCATCTGGATGCCGGGCTTGAAGACGCCACCAGGATTTTAACCGAGGCCTCGGTGCTGGTGCAGGAAGGCATCAATTCACTGCGTCAATATGCAGACCGGATTGAAATCGACCCGCAACGGTTGCAGTGGCTGGAAGAACGCATCGGTGTCCTGCACGACCTGGCACGCAAACACCGCTGCAGCGCGGAACAACTCCCCGGGGTAGAGGAGAAACTGCGCCGGGAGCTGGATTCGATTGAACATGCCGATCAACGCCGTGAAGCATTACAGGGGAAGCTGGCCAGGCTTGAGCAATCCTGCCTTACGGCTGCAAAACAGTTAACCGGGAAACGTAAAAAAACAGCCAGGGTCTTTGGTAAACAGATTACTGACGCCATGCAAACCCTTGGCATGGCCGGCGGCATCTTTGCAGTGGATGTCAGCCCGCGCAAAGACCGGTCGTTTGGCCCGCACGGGATGGATGCTATCGAATTCCTGGTCAGCGCCAACAAGGGGCAGCCGCTGCAGGCACTCGGGAAAGTAGCATCCGGCGGTGAACTGTCACGCATCAGCCTTTCCATACAGGTCATTTGTGCGGGCAGTGATGCGATTCCCACCCTGATTTTTGACGAAGTCGACAGCGGCATCGGTGGCGGAGTGGCAGAAATCGTTGGTGGTAAACTCCGCGGGCTGGGCACGCAGCGGCAGGTTCTCTGTGTTACCCACCTGCCCCAGGTAGCCGCCCTCGCCGACCATCAAATACAGATTACAAAGCTGTCCGGCAAAGAAAGCACCCGCATCCGCGTTCGCACCTTGAGCAATGAAGAACGGGTCGACGAACTGGCACGCATGCTGGGTGGCATAAAGATCACACAGCAAACCCGCGAGCATGCACGCGAGATGATGGAGCAGGCACGGCGGCAGAAACCGGCGCATGCCAAAGTACGTCAACGCAGTGCCGGCTCCTAGTCCCCGTGTTGCACGAGTACCGTAGCCCGGATTCCGCTACGCAACATCCGGGCTACATAACGGGTAACTGCTGGCATAAAAAAGGGGCTTTTCAGCCCCTTCTTACTTTTTACTTCTTACTTCCCTACTTGTTCGCTTCGCGCTCCAGCGTCTCCTTGATAACTTCTTCGGCAACATTCTTCGGACACGGCATGTAGTGCAGGAATTCCATTGTGAATTGCCCGCGACCGGAAGTCATCGTGCGCAGATCGCCAATGTAACCAAACATCTGGCTTAATGGACACTCTGCCTTGATGCGGACACTGGTCGTGCCGGCTTCCTGGGATTTGATCATGCCGCGGCGGCGGTTCAAATCGCCAATGACATCACCGACATGATCTTCCGGTGTGAACACATCGACCTTCATGATCGGCTCCATCATTTGCGGGCCTGCCTTTGGCATGGTTTGCCGATAGGCCGCAGCAGCCGCAAGCTCGTATGCGACAGCAGAAGAGTCAACGGCGTGAAAACCACCGTCTGTTAACGTCATCTTAAAATCAAGGCAGGGATATCCTGCCAGCACACCCCTGTCCATGCTCTTTACAAAACCCTTTTTAACGGCGGGCCAGAATTCACGTGGCACGTTACCACCGGTCACGGTAGATTCAAATTCAAAACCGCTGCCCGGCTCACCCGGCTCGACAATATAATCGATTTTGGCGAACTGGCCCGAACCACCGGTTTGTTTCTTGTGGGTATATCTGTCTTCAATACGTTGCGTAATGGTTTCACGGTAAGCCACTTGCGGTTTACCGACCGTTACATCAATACCGTGGGTCCGCCTGAGAATGTCCACCTTGATATCAAGGTGCAGTTCGCCCATCCCCTTGAGAATCGTTTCACCACTATCCTCATCTGTTTCAAGATGAAACGAGGGATCTTCCTTGGTCATCTTATTCAAGGCGATACTCATCTTTTCTGCTGCGGTTTTATCGTTGGGTGACACAGCAATAGAAATAACCGGGTCCGGGAAGACCATCGGTTCCAGGGTAGCGGGATTCTTGGGGTCGCACAGCGTGTGCCCGGTTTGTACGTTCTTCATGCCAAGTACTGCAACAATATCGCCGGCCTGTGCACGCTCCAGCTCGATACGCTCGTCAGCATGCATTTCAACAATACGGCCGATGCGTTCTGTCTTGCCGGTAAAGGTATTCAGTACGGTGTCCCCTTTTCCAATCCTGCCTGAATAGATGCGGATAAAGGTCAACGCACCAAAACGGTCATCCATGATCTTGAAGGCCAGCGCACGCAAGGGCCTGTCGGGATCAATGGTGGCAACTTCACCGGTTTCATTGCCTTCCAGGTCTACCTCGGGCTGGGGCTTGACCTCGGTTGGATCCGGCAGGTAGGCCACAGCAGCATCCAGGACCATCTGCACACCCTTGTCTTTAAAAGCGGAACCGCAGTAAGTCGGGAAGAAATCCAGAGCAATCGTCCCCTTGCGAATACAACGCTTTATGTCTTCCAGGGAAGGCTCTTCACCCTCCAGGTATTGCTCCAGCACATCATCGTCCTGCTCAACGGCTGTCTCAATCAGTTTTTCACGCCATTCCTCAATCACGTCCGCCATCTCGGCAGGCGGCTCTTCAATGGTGTAGTCCGTGGTATCGCCGGTCTCGTTTTTCCAGAGCCAGGCCTTGCGTGTCAGCAAGTCAACACAGCCAACAAAATCATCTTCAATACCGATCGGCAGCACCATGACCAGCGGGACTGCATCCAGTACATCCTTGACCTGTTCGACCACCCGGTAGAAATCAGCGCCAATACGGTCGAGCTTGTTGATAAAAATGACGCGCGCGACTTCGGATTCATTGGCGTAGCGCCAGTTGGTCTCGGATTGCGGTTCAACACCGCCGGAGCCGCAGAAAACACCAATGCCGCCGTCGAGCACCTTGAGAGAGCGGTACACCTCAATCGTGAAATCAACGTGTCCGGGTGTATCAATGATATTGAGCCGATGACCGTCCCACTCACA
>DAOVYA010000316.1 GCA_030635865.1 Gammaproteobacteria bacterium
GCAGATGAATTTGCAGTGCTGGAAATGGGTGCGAACCACCCCGGTGAAATAGCGTACCTTGCCGGTATTGCGCAGCCGGATATTGCAGTCGTCACGAATGCAGGCCCGGCACACCTGCAGGGTTTTGGTGACCTTGAGGGTGTTGCAATGGCAAAAGGCGAAGTGTTTGCGGGCCTAGACAGGGATGCGGTTGCAGTGATCAATGCCGATGACGAGTTTGCACCCCTGTGGCGCGAGATGGCCGCAGATTGCCGGATTGTCGATTTCGGGCTGACTGCCAATGCGGCCGTGCATGCCGACTGGAAGGGTGATACCCGTGGCAGTGATATCAGGCTGGTGACCGGGCAGGGCGAGATTGCAGTACGCCTGTCTGTGCCGGGAAAACATAACGTAATGAATGCACTGGCCGCCACTGCTGCAGCACTTGCCGCCGGCGCCAGCCTGGATGATGTGCGTGACGGGCTGGAGTCCATGACAGCGGTTGCCGGGCGCTTCAATATTCATCAACTGCCCAATGATGTCACCCTGATCGACGATAGCTATAACGCCAACCCGGAATCATTGCAGGCCGCACTCGATGTGCTGGCACAGGCGCAGGGCGAAACCTGGCTGGTGCTGGGTGATATGGGTGAGCTGGGTGATGATGCGGCCGCATTGCATTACAAGGCAGGCAGTCAGGCTCAGGCTGCCGGAATAAGCCGGCTCTACAGTCTTGGCGAGCTGGCGCAGCAGGCATTCACTGCATTTGAAGGCAAGGGCGGTGCGTTTACCGGGATGGATGAACTGCTTGCAGCCTTGCGCAAGGACATGCAGGGCCCGCTGCATATCCTTGTAAAGGGTTCGCGAAGCATGCACATGGAGCGCGTGGTTGAAGCGCTGGACACACAACCATTCGGGGAGGGTTGCTGATGCTCTTGTATCTTGCAGATTACCTGAGTCAGTACCACAGTGGGTTCAATGTCTTCCAGTACCTGACATTGCGCGCCATCCTCGGTGTGTTAACCGCATTGATTATTTCGTTTGTTGTTGGTCCGGAGATGATACGCAGGCTCGGCCGTTACCAGATCGGGCAGTCCGTGCGCAGTGACGGGCCGGAGTCGCACCTGGTCAAGGCGGGCACGCCGACCATGGGTGGCGCCTTGATCCTGGTTGCCATTGCGATTGCAACCCTGATGTGGGCGGATCTTTCCAATCATTATGTCTGGGTCGTGTTGCTGGTAACGATGTTGTTCGGTGCGATTGGCTGGGTGGATGATTATAAGAAACTGGTCTTGAAGAATTCAGACGGCCTGGCGGCACGCAGCAAGATATTCTGGCAGTCACTGATTGCACTGGCTGTTGCGGTTTTCCTTTTTATGACGGCGACTACTCCCGCCGAGACAGCATTGCTTGTTCCTTTTTTCAAGGATATCGCGATCAATCTTGGCTGGATGTACGTGCTGCTGACTTACCTTGTAATCGTCGGCACCAGCAATGCGGTGAACCTGACTGACGGGCTTGACGGGCTTGCGATTCTGCCAACCGTATTGATTGCCGGTGCGCTCGGGGTGTTCGCCTACACAACGGGTAACGTGAAGATTGCCACCTATTTGGGTATTCCCTATATCAGCGAGACAGCCGAGCTCGTTGTCTTTTGCGGCGCGCTGGTCGGTGCGGGCCTCGGTTTTCTCTGGTTCAACGCCTATCCCGCCATGGTATTCATGGGGGATGTAGGTGCGCTGGCGCTGGGTGCGGCGCTCGGGATTGTTGCCGTGCTGGTACGCCAGGAGCTGGTGTTTATGGTGATGGCGGGCGTGTTCGTTATGGAGACCGTGTCAGTGATCCTGCAGGTGGGGTCGTACAAGTTGACGGGTCGGCGAATTTTTCACATGGCGCCACTACACCATCATTTTGAATTAAAGGGCTGGCCGGAACCGCGCGTCATCGTGCGCTTCTGGATTATTACCGTGATCCTGGTGCTGGTTGGCCTGGCAACACTGAAGATTCGTTAATCTGATGGCGGTCCCGATACTGGCAATGACAAAGATGTTTGACAAGGCGTGCAGAACGCTGGTGGTTGGACTCGGTGAAACGGGTTTGTCAGTAGCCCGCTACCTGTCACGCCAGGGCGTAGCCGTTGCCATCGTCGATAGCCGGGAAAATCCTCCCGGGCTGGAAAAGTTGCGTGCCGAGTTACCTGCGGATGTTGCGCTGTTCCTCGGTGGTTTTCATGAAGAGGCGTTTATGCGTGCCGAGCAGATTGTGATCAGCCCCGGGGTGTCGGCCAGTGAGCCTGAAATTGCCGCAGCTGTCGCACGTGGTGTGCCGCTCACTGGTGATATCGAGTTATTTGCGCAGGCCGTGCATGCGCCGGTACTGGCTGTGACCGGCTCCAACGGGAAAAGTACGGTGGTAACACTGCTCAGCGCGATGGCGCGCTGCGCCGGGAAAGAGGTGCGTACCGGCGGCAATATTGGTACCCCGGCGCTTGACCTCATCAAGGACACGGAGCCCGATCTGTACGTGCTGGAATTATCGAGCTTTCAACTTGAAACGGTTGAATCACTGCAGCCGCAGGCGGCTGTCGTGTTGAATGTGAGTGCAGATCACATGGACCGTTACAGCGATTTGGCGTCTTATGCGGCGACAAAACAGGCTGTGTACCGGCATGCAGGA
>DAOVYA010000071.1 GCA_030635865.1 Gammaproteobacteria bacterium
CGGCTTCTTTCTGAGTCCACCCCACCGGGGCATTTGGAAAACCCGGGCCGACTGCAACATTACCGCCGCTTGAATCCGTCACGATAGTCCCCTCCATATATTTACTACATGTCCTACGCCTCTATACCAACTGTAGCTGGCAGAAAACACTCTATCAAGTCATTTGTAAAGCTGTCAGTTCAACAGGTAGCGCCCGCCCGAGGCAATAGAAACAACAACAGCGCCCAATACCAGGTTGACCCCGATCAATACACGTATCTGTGCCAGGGACTGTGCCCCCGCCTGCCAGTCTCCGGTCGCGACTGCCCGCTTCAGGCGCCTGAAGGGTGCAAAGAAGACATGCAGGAAAATCAACATCATCAGGTAACCGCTCCATATCATCAGGTGCACATGCAAACCCACGGCCTCGAATCCGCCGTAAAAAGACAGGACCATCCAGTAGCCGCTGACCAGCAGCCCTGCGATAGAGGCAAACACCCACGGGAAGAACCGGCCAAACACGCCCGCCCACAAGCCGAGGCGCTCCGGCGGTTCCAGCAGGCTCGCTGCCACCGGCCGCAATGCCATGTAGGCAAAAAACATTCCGCCAACCCATATAAGCGCCGAAAATACATGCACAGTGAGCAGCAATGCCATCATTATTCCCCTTCCAGTCCGAATTCAAGATGCGGCGTATTGTGGCACATCCGCCTGTTAAATAACCGTTCACCGGCAGCCATCCGCCACAAGTTCAAGATCATGGCGAATAATACGGTATGATCTGCAAATTCCAACACGATCCCGGGTTAGCGCATATGGATAATACAGGCAGTGACAACGTCCTCATCAGTCAATCGGTCGCGATCCTGATCGACGGCAATAACATCGAGCGCAGCATCCATTCGGAAACCAACAAGCCGAATACCATGCTGAATTTCGATACGCTGGTACCGCGCCTGCTGGGCAACCGCGGTCTAAACCGCCTGATCTATTTCCGGGAAGGCAAACAAATCTCAACGAAGCTGAAAGAACGCCTGCACAGTAATTATCATGGCTCGGTACGGCCCTGCCACAAGAGTGCGGACATCCCGCTCTCGATCAAGGCAACACAACTATCAAATAAAGTCGACACAATCATTATCATGTCCGGTGACTCGGATTTTGTGGAACTGGTTCGACACCTGAAAGCAGAGGGCGTCCGCGTGGAGATCGCTGCCGTACCCGCAACGACTTCGAAATACCTGGTCGAGGAAGCCGACTATTTCCATGAAATAACCAGCGACGACTGGTTCACGCTGGAAACAAAAAAGAGCGCGCCCAGGAAGAAGTCTGACAGGGCCAGGAAACAGGCCCCGCCTGCAAAAAAACAGTAACAAGATTATACCAGCGGCAAATCACTCTCGCCGGACAACCATATATCAACAGCCCGGGCACACTGACGGCCTTCACGGATCGCCCAGACAACCAGTGACTGACCGCGGCGCATATCACCGCAGGCAAACACGCCATCAACCGTTGTCCGGTATCGATCATCAGTGGCAGCAATATTGCCGCGCCCGTCCAGTTCAAGGTCCAACTGCCGGACCAGGCCATCATGCCGCGGATGAGCATAGCCCATTGCCACCAGGACCAGTTGCGCCGGCAGCACCCCGGGCTTATCCGGCAAGCGTTGTTTTTTCCATGTGCCACCGGCACGCCTGGACCACTGTAACCTCTGCAGTACAAGCTGCTTCACACGACCACCCACCCCTTCAAAGGCGATCGTGTCATAACCCCAGATACGCCTGCAACCTTCCTCATCATGGTCCGACGCATGCCATTCAGGCACGTGCTCCGGCCAGTACAGCAGGTTATCCAAATGTGCAGGCGGGTGATCATGGTACTGGATCTGGGTGACCCGGCTTGCCCCCTGGCGGATTGCCGTACCGACACAGTCTTCACCGGTATCACCGCCACCGATAACCGCAACCGCCTTGTCCGCTGCATCGATCGATACTGCAGCATCAATAACTTCACCCGTAATGCGACGGTTCTGCTGTTCAAGATAGTCTATTGCGAAATATATCCCGCCCAGGGACCTGCCTGGAACCCCGATGTCACGCGGCTGTTCCGATCCACACGCAAGTACCACGGCATGACTACTGCGGCGAAGCTCCTCGATCGCGTGGTCTGCGCCAACATCCACGCCCGTGCGAAACCGGACGCCCTCCGTACGTAATTGCCCAAGCCTGCGCTCCAGTACATATTTCTCCAGCCGGAAATCCGGGATGCCGTAACGCAGCAGACCACCAATCCGATCCGATTTTTCATAGATCGTCACCGGGTAACCTGCGCGCACCAGTTGCTGTGCGCAGGCGAGACCTGCCGGACCCGAACCGATAATTGCCACCCGCTTGAACACCTGCTGCGGACTGCGCTGCGGGCGTACCCAGCCAGACTGCCAGGCCCGTTCGATAATGGCGAGTTCAATAGAACGAATGGTGACGGGATGACTCCCGATACTTAACGTGCAGGCGTCTTCACAGGGTGCGCTGCAGATGCGCCCCGTGAACTCCGGAAAATTATTGGTAAGCTCAAGCTGTTCATAGGCCGCGCGCCAGTCGTCATCACTGACCAGTGCATTCCACTCGGGGACCAGGTTATGGACAGGACAATGGCTGTGGCAATAAGGGGTGCCACAATCCATGCAGCGTTGTGCCTGGACACCCGCCTGCCCAACCGGCATGATTTCTTCGTATTCATGCCAATGCCGGACCCGCGCCCTTGAATATTGCTTACCAGCCTCTTCACGCGGATATCGCAAAAATCCGATGGGATCTTCCATAAGCACCCCGCCGCTAACACCATCATATTAAGTGTAGACCACGGAACCGGCTTATATGCCAGGCAGGATATTATGAGGAGAAAGGATTACTTTAGGGCAGCTCTGATTTATTCGTCATTCCGGCGCAGCCTGTGCCGGACTTGATCCGGTAGCCGGAATCCATGTCGTTGAAATCTCTGGATCCCGGCATTCGCCGGGATGACGGCAAGGTAATTAATCAGAGGTTCCCTGGTTTAGTTCGTTCATCTCCGAGGCGATCAATTTCAGCTTGTCAACGCGCAGCAGCTTCTTAATGGCCGCTTCCCGCTTGCTTGCCGTACTGCGTGTGTGCCCGCTTTCCAGGTACACCACTTTCCCGGGTTTGCGGCCACGAAAATACTTCGCGCGCTGCTGACTTGCGTGCTCTGAAAAACGCCGGTCGATATCAAGCGTAATCCCCGTATAAAGGGAATTATCGCTACAGGAGATGATATAGACCTTCCAATCCACACCAATATAGTACCAATTCACAGCCCTTTGTAATCAGGCGAATACACACGTCCACTCTACTATGGTAGGATTCGCGGCCATTCCGGCCTTGCACCGGTCCCGACTATAGTTTCCAAGGAGAACAGTAATGCAAATCACCGACAATCACGTTGTTTCCCTCACCTATATCCTTAAGGATGATAACGACAATATTCTTGATCAATCCGATGATGGCAGCTTTTGTTATTTACATGGCGCCGGTAATATCATCCCGGGCCTTGAAAAGGCCCTGACCGGGAAACAGGCCGGCGATGAGATGTCGGTTTCTATCGCACCCGAAGAGGGTTACGGGATACGTGACGATGAGAAGATGCAACAGGTAGCGCGTGAAATGTTTCCGCCCGAGCAGGACATTGAAGCAGGCATGCAATTCCACGCAGAGGGCCCGGAAGGCCAGACCGTGGTAGTCACGGTTGCCGCCATCGACGGTGACCAGGTAACGATAGATGGCAACCACCCGCTGGCCAGTGTACAACTCAACTTTGATGTAAAAATCATGAACATCCGTGACGCATCCAGCGAAGAACTGGAACACGGGCATGTGCACGGCCCTGAAGGCCATGCGCACGACTGACAGCAGGCCAGCCGGTAATGAAAGCGAGTGAACTGAAAAAGGGACTGGTACTGGATATCGATGGTCGCAAGATCATTATCAAGGCACTGGATATCCAGAGCCCCTCATCCCGCAGCGGCAGTACACTATATAAAGTACGCGGTTTCGACCTCGTCACCCGGCAGAAATACGAGAACCGTTTCAAGGGCGACGAAGTCATACAAATGGTGGATTTTTCCCGGCGCGCTGTCCAATACCTCTATAAGGATGCCGACAGCTGCACCTTCATGGACAAGGAAACCTATGAGCAGTACATGCTCGGTACCGAAGTCCTTGAAGATGAGTTGCGCTACCTGACGGATGACCTTGATGGCATTTCTGCAATGATTGCGGATGATGTGATACTGGGCATCGAACTGCCGGCCACGGTCGTACTGGAAATTATCGAGACCGTGCCCGGCATGAAAGCCGCCTCGGCCTCGGCACGCAACAAGCCGGCGACCCTCAATACCGGCCTGGTCGTACAGGTCCCGGAATACCTGACACCGGGCGAGCGCATCAAGATAAACACCCTTACGGGTGAATATATTTCACGCGTATAAGACTACCTGCATCAATTCACTGCCTGATTTATCTCACCCATTCGTCCCGCACGGTAATCCTCATACGCCCGGGCAAGTTCATCAGCCGTATTCATCACAAAGGGACCACGCCTTGCAACCGGTTCATTCAGGGGTACACCACCCAGCAATAAAACCTGTGTTGCTGTACCAGCAGATGCAGGCACTGCCAATTCGACCATATCGCCCTCATCAAGCACGGCAATCTGGCCATCATCGAGGTGCGTTCCGTTTGAATCCAGTTCGCCGGAGAAGACATATAGCAAGCCATTATGATCTTCCGGCAAGGCCTGCTTCACCGCGGCTCCCGGTTGCAGCGTCCAGTGCTGGTACACAATCGGCGTATGTGTATCAATCCGGGCGGAAACTCCGAGGGCTTCTCCTGCAATCACGCGTACCTGTGCAAGCCCGTCTTCACTGACTGCTTCCGGAATACTGCTGCCTTTAATCTCCTGGTAACGTGGTTCGGTCATCTTCAGGCGGGCAGGCAGATTTACCCATATCTGGAAGCCGTGTATACGCCCGCCATGTTTCATAATATGCGCGGAAGGCATCTCTGAATGCACCACCCCGCGACCGGCAGTCATCCACTGGACATCACCCGGTCCCAGCTTGCCGGCGTGCCCGCCGGAATCACGGTGCTCGAACTCGCCTTCGAGCATATAGGTCACGGTCTCGAAGCCGCGGTGCGGATGGTCCGGCGCACCAACCGCCTCACCGGGTTTGTAGTCCACGGGCCCCATCTCGTCAATCATCAGGATCGGGTCGACCAAACGTACACCGCCCGCGACCGGCAACGGACGGCGGACCTGGAAACCACCGCCTTCAAGCTGCGTTTGCGCCGTACTGACTTGCTTGATATGCCTCAACATGGGTCACCTCCAGTAGAAATTCAGGTCCGTATAGTGTCAGTGTAGCGTTTACTATAAACAGATAAATACCCTGGGAACTTCTGATTTATACGTCATTACGAGGAACAAAGTGACCCTGACGGGAAATCCTCGTCATTGCGAGGAACGAAGTGACGCGGCAATCTCTTTCAGTCCGCTGCCAGCTTCATGAGATTGCTTCGCTTTGCTCGCAATGACGGGGTGTATTATTAATCAGAGTCGCCCTTATTTCCTTGCCGTTTGTTTGACTCCGCCTCCAGGTCTTCCCAGCGTGCGTACCCGTGTTCCAGCTCCCCGGCGATCGATTCAAGACGTTCCAGTACGCCGGAAATTTCTTCGGCCGGCTGCTGATAAAAGGCCGCATCACTCACCGTTTCCTGCAACTGTGCCTGTTCGTCTTCAAGCGCCTCGATCAGTGCGGGCAGCGCATCCAGCTCACGCTGGTCTTTATAGGACAGTTTCCCCGACTTTGGCGTTTTTCCCTTGCCTGCCGGAGCCGGCTTGATAACAGTGTCCTGCCTGGCAGTTTTCTCCTCAGCCTTTTTCTGCCGCAACCAGTCACTGTAACCGCCAACATATTCAGCAACCTTGCCATCGCCCTCGAACACCAGCGAGCGGGTAATCACGTTATCGAGAAAGGCACGGTCATGACTGACCAGCAACAGGGTCCCCTGATAGTCCATTAACAACTCTTCCAGCAGCTCCAGCGTCTCCACATCCAGATCATTGGTCGGCTCGTCCATCACCAGCAGGTTTGCCGGTTTTGCAAACAAGCGCGCCAGCAACAGGCGATTCCGCTCACCGCCTGAGAGCGCACTGACCGGTGACTGCAAGCGCTCCGCAGGAAACAGGAAGTCACGCAGGTATCCGGCTACATGCACATCACGGCCATTGACCGTGACGCGCTGACTGCCATCGGCAACGTTATCCATTACTGACTTATTCGGCTGAAGCTGATCACGTTGCTGGTCGAAATAGGCGACCTGCTGCCGGGTGCCACGCTGCACGTGTCCGCTATCGGGTGGCAACTCGCCGAGCAGCACCCTGATCAGGGTGGACTTGCCCGCGCCATTGGGTCCGATAATGCCCACCCGGTCACCGCGCAAAACGGTCGTCGAAAAATCCCGGATCACGATATTTTCACCAAAGCTTACATTGATATCTTCCACTTCAAACACCAGTTTGCCTGAATATTCACCCTGGTCCAGCCGCAATTTGACCTTGCCGATGCGCTTGCGCCGCTGCCGATACTGTTCACGCAGCTCCTTGAGCGCCCTGACCCGGCCTTCATTGCGTGTGCGCCGCGCCTTGATGCCCTGGCGGATCCATGCCTCCTCCTGCGAGAGCTTTTTGTCAAACAGTGCATCGTGCCGCGTCTCGACCTCCAGCTGCTCGGTCTTCCTGCGCAGGTAATCATCATAATTACCCGGCCAGGAGCTCAGCTTGCCACGATCCAGTTCGACGATGCGTGTTGCAAGGCGTCTCACAAAGGCGCGGTCATGACTGACAAACAGGAGTGCACCGGAAAATTCCACCATGAAATCTTCCAGCCAGGTAATCGCCTCGATATCGAGGTGATTGGTGGGCTCATCCAGCAGCAGCACATCCGGTTCACACACCAGTGCACGTGCCAGCATCACGCGCCGGCGCCAGCCCCCGGAGAGGGATTCGAAATTCGCGTCGCCATCCAGCTGC
>DAOVYA010000002.1 GCA_030635865.1 Gammaproteobacteria bacterium
ACATCGCGATGCGCACCGCCCAGGGGTTCTTCAATCACCCTGTCGATCAGGCCGAGCTTGCTCAGCCGGGCGGAGGTAATACCCAGCACCTCGGCTGCCTCGGATGCCTTGTCGGCACTTTTCCAGAGAATCGATGCACAGCCCTCCGGCGAGATTACCGAGTAGGTACTGTACTGAAGCATGAAGGTACGATCACCCACACCAATCGCCAGCGCACCACCGGAGCCGCCTTCACCAATCACGGTACAGATAATCGGTGTGCGTAACTTCGTCATCTCTATCAGGTTCCTGGCAATGGCCTCGCTCTGGCCACGTTCTTCCGCACCGATGCCCGGGTAGGCACCCGGCGTATCGATAAACGTCAGCAACGGCATATTGAATTTCTCGGCCATCTTCATCAGGCGCAGCGCCTTTCGATACCCTTCCGGACGCGGCATACCGAAGTTGCGGTGCAGCTTTTCCTTGGTGTCCCTGCCCTTTTGCTGCCCGATTACCATGACAGGCATACCTTCAAGACGCGCAACCCCGCCAATGATGGCGTAGTCATCGGCAAAATGCCGGTCACCATGCAGTTCCTCAAAATCCGTAAATATGCGCAGGATATAGTCCAACGCATAGGGGCGCTGCGGGTGACGCGCCAACTGGGAAATCTGCCAGGAAGTGAGGTTCGAAAAGATCGTCTTTGTCAGGACACGACTCTTTTCCTTGAGTTTCTTGACCTCGTCACTGATATTAACGTCTGCATCGTCACTGACATAATGCAGCTCATCAATCTTCGCCTCCATCTCGGCAATCGGCTGTTCAAAATCAAGGAAATTGAGATTCATTATCGGTTCCAGGGAAAAGATATTTGTCTAAAAGAAAAGGTACCGTTTTAACTTCTGAGAAACAAGAACCAAACCGGGACCAGATACCAGTTTTCACAAAATTTAGCTAAAACCAGGATCTTACCCAATACCCAGGGCAATTGTTTATGCAGCAGATAGTTTCAGCTTCTTCACCTGTTTAAGACTTACGTTCTTCCTGGCATGCCAC
Organism: Gammaproteobacteria bacterium; assembly: GCA_030635865.1. Lineage (GTDB taxonomy): Bacteria > Pseudomonadota > Gammaproteobacteria > UBA9214 > UBA9214 > UBA9214. Next base: position 1,036 of record DAOVYA010000002.1, read on the forward strand.
AAATCATACTGATCCTGCATTGCCAGCCAACTCTCCGGGCTACGGCCCAGCGCCTTGGAAAGGCGCAATGCCATTTCCGGCGAAATATTACTTTCTCCATTCAATAGCCGGGTGAGCGTTGAAGGAGATACGCTCAGATTCTCGGCAACCTTTCTCACGCTGAGCCCGAAGGGGGTGATATATATCTCCCTTATGAACTCACCTGGATGCGGTGGATTATGCATAGCCATTAGTGATAATCCTCATAATTTACGATGTATGCGTTTCCATCTTTGAAATCAAATGTAATACGCCAATTTCCACTCACTGAAATAGACCAAAGTCCCTTTCGATCACCTTTGAGTGGGTGAAGTTTAAATCCGGGGATATCCATATCATTGATTATCCCGGCAGTGTCCAAAGCAATTAGCTGCATTCTTAATCTTTTCCTATGAGAAGCCTGTATCCCGGCAGTACTTCCTGTCTCATAAAATCGGCGCAGTCCCTTGTGCCTGAAAGAATTGATCATAGAAATAATATAGCATGTTGCGCATCACGCAACAAGCGTTACTTTGAAAAACTTGAGATTTCCGGCTTCCGGGGGGCTGACATAGCCAATTGATGAATGTCTCCGTACTCGATTGTAGAACATTTCTATGTGCTCAAAGATGCAAAATTAAACTTGGACTCCATTTTCTAGCTATACTCTACAACCACGCTGTCCTTACCTGTCAACTGCTGCAACCGGTGCAGCAACTCATCGGTGGGATGCACCGTCCATCCTTCGCCCAGTGATACCCGTGCCTCCGCCCCGCTGCCATGATAATCAATGTATACCGGGCAATGGCCTTCGCGGAACGGTTGCAGGATTTCGGCCAGGTCACTGACAAAGCCGTTGCCGGCCTGCTGTGAACCTAGATCCACGACCAGCCGCCGGGCAAAGGTTTCGCGTGCCTGGTTCACATCAAGAATGCTTTGCGCGGTCACCTGGTGGCCACCGGTATAGTCATCTGCGCCCAGGCCACCCTGGATCACCAGTATCTTGTTCTTGCCGAGCATCGCCTGGTACTTTTCATAAATATCGGAAAAAACACGGACATCAACACGCGCGGTGCGGTCGTCAAGAGTCAGGAATGCGATCTTGCCGCGCGGCGACTTTACAATGCGCATGCTCATGACCAGCCCTGCAATGGTGACAGGCCGCTCATCCGCCCCGTTGCGCCGTCCCTTGCGCCTGGTGTTCTCAGCAGGCGCAGGCGCCGCGCAGAGTTCCGGTAAGGCTGACAGTGTACAGCTGACAATATTTCCAAGCTCCTTCTCATAGCGCGTGATCGGGTGGCCGGTGAGGTACAGCCCCAGCGCATCCATTTCACCTTGCAGGCGCTGTTCCTCGTCCCACTCAGGCAGTAGCTGGCGGTTGGTGGGTAATGGTGGAGCTGCATCCGCTTCACCGAATAAATCATTCTGTCCGGTATCGAGATTACGGGAATGCTGCTCTGCAAGTTTGAGCGCCTGCGCCAGGTTTGCATGCTGCGTGGCGCGCGTCTCTCCCAGTGAGTCCAGCGCCCCTGCATGGATCAACGCAAGCAGTACGCGCTTGTTGACCTTGCGCAGTTCGACACGCTGGCAGAGATCGAACAAGTCCCTGAACGCTTCACCGGTGCCGCGCTCGGCCAGCACACCTTCGATGGCAGCCTGCCCGACGCCCTTGATGGCCCCGAGCCCGTATACAATGGTGGTATCGGAGAGCACGGTAAATTGATACTCGGATTGGTTTATATCCGGCGGCACAACCTTGAGTTTCATGTCGCGGCATTCCGCAATCAAGTGAACAATCTTGTCGGTATTGTCCATATCAGCCGACAGTACCGCGGCCATAAAGGCTGCCGGGTAATGCGCCTTGAGCCATGCCGTCTGATAGGAGATCAGTGCGTAGGCCGCCGAATGACTTTTATTGAAACCATAACCGGCAAATTTCTCCATCAAGTCAAAAATACCCGATGCCACACGCTCGTCCACCCCGCGCTTGCGTGCACCGTCAAGAAAGATGCTGCGCTGCTTTGCCATCTCTTCCGGTTTCTTCTTGCCCATGGCACGACGCAGCATGTCGGCACCGCCCAGCGTATAGCCGGCCAGCACCTGGGCAATCTGCATCACCTGTTCCTGGTAAAGAATAATGCCGTAGGTGGGCTTTAAAATCGGTTCAAGGTCAGGGTGGGGATATTTAACCAGCGCGCCTTTCTTCCGCGCAACAAAGTCATCGACCATCCCGGACTGCAGGGGGCCCGGCCGGAACAGCGCAACCAGTGCAATAATATCCTCGAAGGAATCCGGTCGCAGACGCCGGATCAGGTCTTTCATGCCGGACGATTCAAGCTGAAATATTGCCGTTGTCGTCGCGGCCTTTAACAGATCGTAGGTCGCTGAATCCGTCAGTGAAATGGAACTGATGTCCACCGGGGCTTCACCTTTGGCCAGGCATTCGCGGTTAATGGTCTTCAGCGCCCAGTCGATAATAGTCAGTGTGCGCAGGCCCAGGAAATCGAACTTCACCAGGCCGACCGCCTCGACATCATCCTTGTCGAACTGGCTGACCAGCGCTTCACCGCCCTGCTCGCAGTACAGGGGTGTAAAATCGGTCAGTTTCGAAGGTGCAATTACAACACCACCGGCGTGCTTGCCGGCATTGCGCGCCAACCCTTCCAGCGAACGCGCAAGATCAATGAGCGTACGGACATCCTCGTCATTGTCATATAAATCGCTGAGGACGGGCTCCTGGTCCAGCGCCTTGTCCAGTGTTATGCCAAGCTCGAATGGAACCAGTTTTGCAATCCTGTCGACAAAACCATAGGGATGACCCAGGACGCGGCCAACATCACGAACCACTGCCTTGGCTGCCATGGAACCATAGGTAATAATCTGGGAGACCTTGTCACGCCCGTACCTGCGCGCAACATAATCAATCACACGGTCGCGTCCTTCCATGCAGAAATCCACATCGAAGTCCGGCATGGATACACGCTCGGGATTCAGGAAGCGCTCAAACAGCAGGTCATAGCGGATCGGGTCGATATCTGTAATAGTCAGCGCATAGGCCACCAGTGAGCCGGCACCGGAACCGCGGCCCGGCCCTACCGGGACCCCGTTTGCCTTTGCCCACATGATAAAATCAGCAACTATCAGGAAGTAGCCCGGAAAACCCATCTCCAGGATGACATCGATCTCTATCTGCAGCCGTTCCCGGTATTTTTTACGCAGGGATGTTTCATCCATGTCTCCGCTGTTTGCATCGATGATCTGCGCGAAGCGCTTCTCCAGCCCCGTTTCAGCCTGTTGGCGAAAAAACCCTGCCAGGCTAACCCCGTCCGGAACCGGGAAATCAGGCAGATAGTTTTTGCCAAGCTCCAGATCAAGGTTACAGCGCCTTGCGATCTCAACGGTGTTCTCCAGCGCTTCCGGGATGTCACGGAATAATTCCTGCATCTCTTCGGGTGTACGCAGGTATTGCTGTTCACTAAAATCATGCGGACGCCGCGGATCATTCAGCGTACGGCCTTCGTTGATACAAACGCGCGCTTCATGTGCTTCAAAATCGGACGCCTTCAGGAAGTGCACATCGTTGGTAGCCACCACCGGTACATCATGTCTTGCTGCCAGAATAACCGCCTCGTGCAGGTAGGCCTCCTCACCTGGTCGGCCGGTGCGTTGCAGCTCAATATAGAAACTGTCCGGAAACAATTGTTGCCAGTCAGCCAGCAATTGTCCGGCCAGGTCTTTTTTATTCGCCAGCAAGGCCTGACCAATATCCCCGTTAAGCCCGCCGGAAAGTGCAAGCAAGCCGTCCGAATGGGCCTGCAGCCAGGCACGGTCCAGTATCGGCATACCACGCTGCTGCCCTTCCACGTAGGTTCGCGATACCAACTCGGTAAGATTCAGGTAGCCCTGGCGATTCTTGCAAAGCAACACCAGCCGGGAACGCTGGTTCAGGTCCGCAGTTTCTGCAAGCCATAGATCAACTCCCACAAGGGGCTTTACGCCCACGGCCGTTGCGGCACGAAAGAACTTCACCATGGAAAACATGTTGCTCTGGTCGGTCACCGCAACAGCAGGCATCCTGGCATCGGCCACTGATTTCACCAGCGGCTTGATACGCACGCTGCCGTTTACCAGGGAGTATTCGGTATGGACACGGAGATGGACAAAAGCGGGGTACATGGAAAAAGTGTCCGGCTTTATCAGGCAGGTTTCAAGCCCAATATGCCAGCTAATTCAAAATTTATAAATCGCCTGTAAGTGTATGTTAATTATATTACTTAAGCACATAGATTTACGAACAACCTTATCCATGCCATGCCAGCCTGGTCATCGGGCAGGAATACATCCGGAATACCGGCGCCGGCACCCACGAGTCGATGCTATCAGCAACTAAATAATAGCCCTGTCAAGCCGATAGAGCTAGCAACACGGACCACTTGAAACACGGGTAAGAATGGACTATTCCACTAAAAGAAACTCTGACCCGGGATACGATTCCGAGGAACTAAAGGGCTTCGCTCGCAGCATGTCTGAACTCCAGATGTTGCTGCTGATCCTTGTCATCCTGTATTTCTTCATCCCGACACAACCAGTCACAAACCACGACGCCCTGATTACAACAATGGTCGTCTACGCAGCCTTTGTGATCTTGTTCCGGTATTTTAATTTTAATTCGCGGGTAAGCCGCTGGAAACTCGCACTGGAAACGTGGGCGATGATTTTATTCATCACTACCGTTCTCTGGCATACGGGCCTTGTACATAGCCCGCTGCTTAATCTTTATCTGCTCGTCATCATAGCCTGCGCCATTACACTTGGTAAAGAAATGACGCTGCTCGAAGTGTTCCTTATTGCATGCTGCTACATCCACATGGGCTACACAACCTACTCGGTTGGTATATTCGCGCCTGAAACCTTTACCCTGTTGATGGCCAAGTTTTCCCCGTTTTTACTGGTCGCCTATGTAACCTCCATGCTGGCCGCAGATATCCTGTCCGCCAAAAAGAAAATTACCCTGCTTTCCCAAACCGATGACCTGACCGGCCTGTTGAATATGCGCACCTTCAATCTGATCATGGACAAGGAAATCGCACGTGCATCACGATACAAGCAACCCTTCACCATCGTTATGATTGATGTCGATCGCCTCAAATCCGTCAACGACAATTTCGGACACCCTGCGGGCAGCCGCCTGGTCAGGGTCATTGGCAACTCCATACGCGACTGTGTCAGGACCTCTGATGTGCTTGCGCGATACGGCGGTGACGAGTTTGTTTTATTAATGACCCAAACCAGCACAGAACATGCAAGGATGGTTGCCGAGCGCATACGCGCCGCCATTCACAACACCTCGTTTGACATGAACGGTAGCCGGGTCACATCCACTGTCAGTATCGGGATCGCCAGCTATCCGGATGGCGTGGAAACGGCAAACGAGGTACTCGAAAAGGCGGATGTAGCACTTTACCGGAGCAAGCAGAGCGGTCGTAACAGGGTCTCCTACTACGTCGAGGAACTGGAATCGGTTCCTGCCTGCGCCTGAAAATTGCGCCTGGCGTCCGTTCAAAAAGAATAATTCTCGCAAAGCCGCAAAGATCGCAAAGAAAGAATTTTTTGAATGCTCTTATAGAAAGGTTTTAACTTTGCGACCTTGGCGTCTTGGCGAGAGAAATATTGGAAGTCCGGAATGACTGCTGCCCAGGCTTACCCCCTTTCAATAATCCTTCTGACCGGCGCATAGGAACGCCTGTGGATCGGCGTCACCCCCAGGCTTTCCAGCGCCTCGATATGCTTCTTGCTTGGATATCCCTTGTGTTGCGCCAGTCCGTACCCGGGATACCGCATATCCAGGTCAATCATTTCACGGTCACGCGTCACTTTCGCCAGGATCGAAGCAGCACTGATTGCGGGTATCTTGCTATCGCCCTTGATGATTGCCTGGGCAGTGCAGTATAAATCAGGGCAGCGGTTACCATCGATGAGCGCATGATCGGCAAACGGCACCAATGCCTCGACCGCTCGCCGCATGGCCTGCATCGTTGCCTGCAATATATTTATCCTGTCAATCTCTTCAACTTCTGCCCGCCCGACTCCCCATGCCAGGGCGTGCTCCGTGATCTGGTCATAAAGTTCATCACGCCGTGATGCAGACAAGCGCTTTGAATCACGCAGGCCCGCGATCGGCTGTCCAGGATCCAGGATAACAGCACCAGCAATAACCGGCCCGGCCAACGGTCCCCTGCCGGCCTCATCTACACCAGCAACATGCCCTTCAGGAATATACAGTTCGGCATCCATAGCTAGCGCCCGGTCATTTGCAGAACAACATCGGCTGCGACGTGATTGGCGTCACGACGCAGGGCATCGTGAATCCTGCCGAATATCGAAGATAATTTTTCGGCACGTGCAGGATTTTCGATCAATTGCATAATCTCCCTGCCAAGTAACTCAGGCGAAACTTCGTCCTGGATAAGTTCTGGTACCAGCGCATCATCAGCCAGCAGGTTGGGTAGTGAATAATACTGCGTCTTTACCAGCAACCTGGCAAGCTGATAGGTAAGCGCAGACAGGCGATATGCCACCACCATCGGCCGCTTCAGCAACATACACTCGAGTGTTGCAGTCCCGGATGCCAGCAACACAACATTTGCAGCCGCCATGGCTTCAAGCGCCCGGCCGTTCAGTACCGTCACAGGCAGGTGCCCCCCCTGGCTTGAGAGCAAGTCTTCAAATACCTCCCGGCAGGCTTCATTTGCCATCGCCGCAACAAACTGTATATCTACCCTGCGTTCACGGCACCAGGCCGCGGCCTGAAGAAAAGGCTGCGCCAGGCGCTTCAACTCACCGACCCGGCTACCAGGCATTAATGCAACCAGGGGGCCGTCATGATCGATACCAAGGTGTCGCCGCGCAGCCGTCCTGTCCACATCATCCGTTATGATATCTGCCAGCGGGTGACCGACAAATCGCGCGGGCACGTCCCTGCTTTTGTAAAATTTCTCTTCAAAAGGAAAAAGAGTCAGCATGCAATCCACACTTGCTGCAATCTTGCGCACCCGGTACCGACGCCAGGCCCAGACCGAAGGACTGACATAATGCAGGGTCCGGATTCCGGACTTCTTTAAATCCCGCTCCAGGGAAAGATTGAAATCCGGGGCATCTATACCAATAAAGATGTCAGGTGGCGATGCCAGGAAATGACGGCGTAGATCACGCCGCATCGACAACAAACCCGGCAAGTGCCTGACCACTTCAGCCAGGCCCATCACTGACAGCCGCTCCATGGGATAGAGGCTGAAACACCCCGCCTCGGTCATGCGCGGGCCGCCAATGCCTTCGAAAACCGTATCAGGCTGTCTCTCACGAATGGCCTTGATCAGACCGGCCCCGATGTTGTCGCCGGATGCTTCACCGGCAATTATACCAACATGAAGTGGGTGAGAGTTTTCAGCCACGCCAGGAAATGAACTGCAAGCTGATGATCATATGTTTGTTTGATTGTATTCCGGGACAGAAACTGGTTCATTCACTACCTGACAATGCCGCGACTCTGCTGTTCCAGGAATTCAACAAGAATACCCACCTCGGCACAGGATTTCGCCTGTTCCCGCAATGCGGTCAATGCATCCTGCAGTGAAAGATTCTCACGGTAAAGTGTCCGGTAGGACTTGCGCAGGGCCTTTCGACTTTCTTCTGAAAAACCACGGCGCCGCAGGCCTTCCATATTCAACCCATGCGCCCGGGCAGGTGTCCCGCCAACGGTGACATAAGGCGGGACATCCTTGCTGATGCCGCTTCCAAATGCAGTCAGGGAGTGTGGCCCGATAGAGCAGAACTGGTGCACCAGGGTAAACCCGCCAAGAATCGCATAATCACCGACACTGACATGACCGGCCAGGGAAGCATTGTTTGCAAAAACTGTTTGATCGCCAATTTGGCAGTCATGTGCAATATGCACATAGGCCATGATCCAGTTGTCATCTCCAAGCCGGGTAACTCCTTCACCCTGTACTGTTCCCCTGTTAATGGTGACAAACTCACGAATGGTATTTCGATCACCGATCTCGAGCCGGGTCTGCTCCCCGGCATATTTTTTGTCCTGGGGCTCATCACCAATGGAAGCAAACTGGAAGATCCTGTTTTGACAACCGATGCTTGCAGGACCATTGATAACAACATGCGGCCCAATGTCTGTGCCTGCACCGATAGTCACATTCGCTTCGATCACACTATACGGCCCGACACTGACATCCTCAGCAAGTTCTGCTGCCGGATCAATCACCGCGGTTGGATGGATCAAGTATCAATGTCCTGTTCAGTACACATGATTTGAGCCGTTGCAACGATCTTGCCGTCAACCTTGGCATCACAATCAAACACCCAGATACCGCGCTTTGAACGCAGCAGGGTTGCACGCAATACAAGCTGGTCACCCGGCTCAACCGGACGTTTGAAACGTGCCTTGTCCATCCCGACCAGGAAATACAGGCTTTCCCTTTTGGCACCGCGTTCAACTGTGCGAAATGCCAGCAAGCCGGTCGCCTGCGCCATCGCCTCCAGGATCAACACGCCCGGCATAACCGGACGTTCGGGGAAATGCCCCTGGAAAAAAGGCTCGTTGTAAGTCACATTCTTGATGCCGACCAGTGATTCACCCGCATGGAATTCAGTGACCCGATCAATCAACAGAAACGGATAACGATGCGGCAGATGCGCCATTATCTGGTTAATATCCATTTCTGTTTCCATATTCACACCCAATTATTGTCGTTCTGTTAATCCCCCTCTCCCCCCGGGAGAGGGTTGGTTTTCACTGTAGTCAGCAGCGCCGTCAAAACAGGGACGATTACCCGTTTTCCTGTTTCTTGCCACCGGCAAGCCGACGCTCCAGAGACTGGACCCTGCGCGCCAGTTTGTCCAATTGTCGCAGTCGGGCATAGTTCCTGTTCCAGGACACATTGTCCTGTGCAGGCACGCCTGATGAATACACACCAGGCTCGGTAATGGACCTGGCAACCAGCGACATCCCGGTAACCACCACATGATCGGCAATTTCCAGGTGACCGACAATCCCGACACCACCACCGATCATGCAATATTTACCAATCGTGGCACTGCCTGATATTCCTGTACAACCCGCAATGGCTGTATGTGCGCCGATATGAACATTATGCGCAACCTGTATCTGATTATCGAGCCTTACACCTTCTTCCAGCACCGTATCTTCCAACGCTCCGCGATCTATGGTGGTATTTGATCCGATCTCAACATCATCACCAACCACGACACTACCTAACTGGGGGACGTTGACCCACTTTCCATCGTCATTCGCCAGCCCAAAACCATCGCCACCTATCACGGCACCCGGATAGATATTCACCCGCATGCCGATGCTGACATCATGGCAAACAACCACGTTTGCATGCAGGTGGCTGTGTGCCCCGATTACACTACCCGCCCCGACAAAGCAGCCACCATCCAGTTGCACGCCGGCATCAATTACAACACCACGCTCAATAATACAACCCGGGCCAATCCATGCACTGGCATCGACTTCGCAATCATCCTCAATAGCTGCACCAGGATGGACACCCTGTTTTAGCGAGGGTGCCGGCACAATCAGTGCGGCCGCACGTGCATAGGATACATATGGATTGGATGAAGCAATAACAGCCGTCGGGCAGTCTGCGGAATTCTCCGGGCTTAATATCACTGCCGATGCCTGCGTCTTGTACAAATACTTTTTGTAACCGGGATTGGACAAAAAGCTGATATCACCAGTGCCTGCGTTTTGCAGGGTGGCAACGGCAGTTATCTCGCAGTCAGGGTCGCCTTTTTGCAGTTCCCCGCCAACCTGTTCTGCCAACTTTCCAAGCGTCAGCACCATTCATGTAACTCCCGGGCTACACTGACTGCCATGACATGCTTATGATCCACCCAGTTCCTTCAGCACGTTTTCGGTAATATCCACCTTGTCACTGTTATACATAACGCCCTGGGCAAGGATAAGGTCGAAGTTGTTTCTCTTCGCATACGCTTCAATTGCCTTGCCTATCTCGGTATTGACCTTTCTGAGTATTTCATTTCTTCTTATGTTGATATCATCGCGAAACTCGTCCTGGGCACGCTTGCCTTCCCGGCGCTTGCCAAGAATCGCCCGCTCCTTTTTAGAACGCTCTGCATCGCTCATGACTGCGCCATCGCGCGCAAGCGCCTCTTCCATGGCCTCGATTTCACGTTGCAAGGCAATAATTTCCTTCTCCCTGCTTCCAAATTCCGCATCCATTTTCGTCTGGGCCGAGCGAATCTGCGGCGCAGACTCGCTAAGTTTTACAACATCTACAAAACCGATCTTGAGCTCGGCGAACACACTACCGGAGTAACCCGAAAACACAGCAAACAGAACCACAAAAACAAAAGAAACATTAAACTTTTTCACAATCATTCTCCATAAAGTTACCCGTAAAATCAGAAAAAAGACCCTACACTGAATTGGAAATTCTGCACATCGTCGTTATCCTCATCATTCAGCGGAAGAGCAACACTTACCGACAGCGGGCCGAGTGGCGAAACCCACAGACCTGACAGACCGACAGAATAGCGCAAATCACCGGCATCAAAGGCATTAAAATCTGTGAAAACGTTACCGATATCAAAAAAAGCACCCAGGCGCATGCCACTGGAATCATCCAGGAACGGTATCGGAAAGAACACTTCGGCACTAAATGTCGTCAGGAATGACCCGCCAAGCGGATCATTGTTGACCCTGGTTCTCGGACCGAGGGTATTATCCCTGAACCCACGCACCGAGCGTATGCCACCGGCGAAGAAGTTCTCAAAGAACGGCAACTCATCAAAATCGCCAAAACCGTCGCCGTAGCCCAGGCGCGCATTCAAGGCAAGCGTCAATTCCCGCGTCAGCGGAACAAACCGCTGTTGATTATAGTTGATCTTGTAGTATTCCAGCCCGGAACCCGGGGCTGTAATTTCCAGCGAGAGACTCTGTTTGGCACCGGTATCTGCAAACAGCGCGCTGTTCCGCGAGTCGTGACTCCAGCTGGCAGTTAACACGGCGCTATCAAAAGAGTCGCCGTGTTTTCCGATAAAAAACGCCACTTCAGTGCATGGCACGATATTATTGCCTGCCAGACACGCAGCGATTTCATCGTTAGGGATATTGCTCTCGAGATCCAGCCCCTGGTAACCGAGACTGAACCTGAACCGGTCAGTTTCATTGATCGGGATGCCGAAATTCACATCCGCGCCACGCGTATCTGTACTGTAATCAGCAAGGTTGATCTCTGACGCATCAGTCTCTCGGAAGAAGGCACCAAAACCACGACTGACGCCGTCAACCGTCCAGTAAGGATTGGTATATGCAAAGCTGTAAATCGAGCTGAATTCGCTGTTGTTGAACGAGAAACTGACTCGCTTGCCACTTCCCAGGAAATTGTTCTGGCTGACGCTCGCATTAAACAGCAGGCCGGACGACTGTGAAAAACCGAGACCGGCTGTCACACTGCCCGAGGATGTTTCCTTGACAGAGTAACTCACGTCAAGCTGATCAGTCGTTCCGGGGACCGCTTGTGTCTCCACGTTTACATCCTCAAAATACCCGAGTCGGCTGATACGGGCACGTGAGCGGTCGACCTTCTCGGCTGAAAACCAGCCACCCTCCATCTGGCGCAATTCCCTGCGCAATACCTCGTCACGCGTATTTGTGTTACCGGCAATGTTTATCCTGCGCACATAGACCCTGTGTCCCGGGTCAACAAAGAAACCCAGTGCAACCTCGTGATTCTCATCATCCAGTTCCGGAACAGTATTCACGTTTGCAAATGCATACCCCTGGTTGCCAAGCAGGGAGCTGACCTTGTCTACCGCCCCGGTAACCCTTTTGCGCGAGAATACGTCGCCGGGGTTAATGTTAATAAGCGGAAATATCTCTTCCGCCGGAACAACGAGGTCGCCGGAAAGCGTCACGACCTTTATCTTGTACTGCTCATCCTCAACGATGTTTATCGTTATATAGATATCTTTCTTGTCCGGCGTAATGGAAACCTGCGTAGAACTGATCTGAAACTTGAGGTAACCACGATCAAGGTAATACGTGCGTAAAATCTCGAGATCGGCCGACAGCGTCTGTTTTGAGTACTGATCGCTCTTTGTGAATCTTGAAAAAAATGTAGGCGTCGTCAGGCTGAACTGGTCCAGCAACTCCTTGTCAGAAAATACATCGTTACCGATAATGTTGATTTGCTTGATCCGTGCGGCCCTGCCTTCCGAAATATCAATCAGGATCCCGACCCGGTTACGTTCCAGTGGCGTGACCGTAGTAGTGATCTTGACTGAATATTTACCACTGCTGAAATACTGCCGGCGCAGCTCCTGCTCTACTTTTTCGAGCAGGGAGCGATCAAACACCCGTCCCTCCGCCAAACCGATCTGCTCCAGACCATCCAGCAGAGCTTCACTATCCAGTTCCTGGTTTCCTTGAATCTCGATACTGCTGATTGCCGCACGCTCGGTAACATAAACAACAAGAATGTTCCCTTCCTGTTCCAGGTAGACATCGTTGAAAAAGCCGGTTTTAAACACGGCCTTGATAGCAGCCTCGCTGCCCGCCTCATCCATGGTCTGGCCAACCTTGACTGGCAGATAATTAAAAACCGTGCCTGAAGTAATTCGTTGCAGGCCTTCCACACGAATATCTTCCACAACGAAAGGTTGAAATGCCTGAGCAGTGCCACACAGCGCCAGGCCGGACAAGATCGTATACAACAGAAAACCGATTAACTTTTTATACAAACACATTTTTGGCAATCAATTTAAAAGTCGTGACAAATCATTATAAAAAGCCAGCATCATCAGGCCCAGCAACAGCGTAATGCCAATTTTCTGGCCAATGAGTTGGGCAGCATCAGACATCGGGCTTCCCTTGAACAACTCAACCAGGTAGAACATCAAATGCCCGCCATCCAGCACGGGAACAGGCAATAAATTCAATACGCCGAGACTGACACTGACGATGCCCAAAAAACCAAGAAAGGCCGCCAGGCCAGCTGCCGCTGACTGACCTGCATACCTGGCAATACTGAGGGGACCGCTGAGGTTCTCAACAGACGCCTTGCCCACAACCATTTTCCACAGGGTGCGGTAGGTTAAGCTGGTGATTTCAAATGTCTTTTCAAGGGCCGCAGGCACCGCTTCCAGCAGTCCGTAGCGCACAACGACGCGCATTGTAGCACGCTGTTCCTCGCCCGGGAGTCGCACATAAGCACCAATTCTTCCAATCGATTCGCCATCCTCGATAACAGGCTTGGGCGTGAGCACCGTTTCAATCTCGATTCCATCACGCAGCAGCTGTAACTGAATCGCCTGCCCCGGTCGTGCACGCACATATTCAACCCACTGGCCCCAGTTTCGTACCGGCTCTCCGTCAGCGGTCAAAACAAGATCCCCCGCCAGCAACCCGGCGCGGTCCCCGGCTCCACCTTCGACAATCCGGTCGAGCATTGCAGGGGGTTGCCAGGTATCCAGCCCGAAGTTTTCCAGGACACCGCCTTTGTCAAAAAGTTCATCAGGGGTATCCATGTGTACCTGCAGTGCACGGTCCTCACCCCCGGGGCCGCGCACAGTCACCTCGAATGTCCGCTCCCCGGCAAGGCCTGCATCCAGCAATGCCATTACAACACTCTCCCAGGTCGGTGTTGGGTTGTTCTGAACCGAAAGAATCTCGTCACCACTGATAAACCCTGCTTCAGCGGCATACGAGGCCGGTGCAACATCGCCTACAAGCGGGCGCAGGCCCGGCACCCCGGCTACAAACATCACCCAGTAGGCAAAAATTGCGAACAAAAAGTTAAACAGCGGTCCGGCAATAACCACCGCAGAACGTGTCCCGATAGACTGGCGGTTAAAAGCGCGGTGCTTTTCTTCCCCGGGGACATCCCCTTCCCGCTCGTCCAGCATCTTGACGTAACCACCCAGGGGAATAGCCGCAATAACCAGCTCTGTCCTGTCCTGGCCAAAGGTCTTCATCCACAGCGGCTTGCCAAAGCCGATGGAAAACCTTAATACCTTGATGCCGAGACGCCTTGCCACCCAGAAATGACCGAATTCATGCACGGTCACCAATACGCCGATCGCAACAATAAAGGCCAGCACTGGCAGCAGCACTTCATTCATCGTGCCGCCACCTTCCCGCTGGAATGGATAAATTCAGTCGCCGCCGTTCGTGCCATAGCATCATCATCCAGAATGGTTTCAAGTGAGTCCATCTCATGCACTGCACATTGGGCAAGTGTGTGCTCGATCGTCCTCGCAATTGAAGGAAATGAAATCTCCCTGCCGAGAAAGGACTCGACTGCCACCTCGTTGGCTGCATTCAGGATGGCAGGTGCCGTCCCGCCCAGCTGCCAGGCATGCATTGCAAGCCCCAGGCAGGGATAGCGTTCATGGTCCGGCGCCTCGAACTGCAGCTTGCCTGCGGCCATCAAGTCGAGACCTTCTGCCCCTGATTCAATCCGGTCAGGCCAGCCCAGGGCGTGACTGATTGGTACGCGCATATCGGGGTTACCCATCTGGGCAAGCATCGAACCGTCGTTGTACTCAACCAGCGAGTGCACCAGGCTCTGCGGGTGCAGCACGACTTTTATTTTTCCAATCGGCAAATCGAATAACCAGCCTGCCTCAATCAACTCCAGTCCCTTGTTCATCATTGTGGCTGAATCCACCGAAATCTTTCTCCCCATTTTCCAGTTGGGATGGTCACAGGCCTGCTCAGGTGTAACATTTTCCAGCTTGTCCAACGCCAGCGTCCTGAAAGGGCCTCCGGATGCCGTCAGCAGGATTTGCCTGACACCACGCGGCGTAACACCGGCCTTATAATCATCCGGCAAACACTGAAAAATGGCGTTGTGCTCACTGTCAATTGGCAGCAATACAGCATCGTTATCGCGCACCGCCTGCATAAACAGCGCGCCCGACATAACCAGCGCCTCTTTATTGGCCAGCAGCACCCGCTTGCCCTTGCGTGCCGCTTCCAGCGCCGGCAGAAGACCGGCCGCCCCGACAATAGCTGCCATTACCAGATCAGCTTCGGGCATACCGGCCACCTCGATCAACCCGTCCGTACCGGCAAGTACCTGGACATCCGGCGCAACGGTTTTCAGTAGCTGCTGCAGGCGGGTAGCCGCGTCCGGGTCCGTCATTACCGCGTATTGTGGATGAAACTGTCTGCATTGCTCAGCCAGCACATCGACACTGGACCTGGCCGTAAGTGCAGTGACTGTGAAGCGATCCGGATGCCGCGCAATGACATCCAGCGTACTGGCACCGATAGAACCTGTTGAACCCAGAATGGTTATACCTGACAACGTGGCCGTACCCTGCGCTGACATCAGGAGCAACCCTTCAACAGTCCGGTTCTGTACACGGGCGTAATGTTCACAGGTTTAACCACCGCAGTCCGACCAGGAACATGGGGGCAGCCGCAACCATGCTGTCTATGCGATCCAGGATACCGCCATGACCGGGGATGATGCTGCCACTGTCCTTGATGCCACTCTGTCTTTTCATCAGGCTTTCGAGCAGGTCCCCGACCACGGAAAACATCATAGCCAGCAGGGATACCAGCATGAAAGCCAGCGGCCATTTGTATGAATGGCTGTAGAACCCTCCCGCCACCGCCGCAAAAACAAGGCTGGCCAGCAAACCGCCATAGACGCCCTCACGCGTCTTTCCCGGACTGACAATCGGTGCAAGCCTGGTACGGCCCCACTGCTTGCCGGCAAAGTAGGCACCACTGTCTGCCAGCCAGGTCATGACCAGCACGATCAGAACGAGCACCGGGCCGTTGTTGTCATTGCCATGAAGCACTACAAGCGCCACCCACGCAGGTACTATGACCAGTACGCCGGCAGCCATTTTCAGACTACTGGTCAACGGTGAAACGAGAGTCCCGATTTGCGGACGCGTCACCCAGTAAAGGACCCACAGCCACCAGGCGACTGCTGCTATCAGAATCGGGCCAAGGTACGTTTCCGGCCGCACCTGCCACAGTAGTCCGATCAACAGCAACACAACTGTTACATAGGCAAGTCTTGCAGTCATCCCATGTAACGGGACCAGGCGACTCCACTCCCAGAGCCCGGCAGCCAGTATCAGTCCAAGGATCAGTGCAAAAACATCCGTAGAGAGGTACAAGACACCGGTTACAACCAGGGGCACCATTACGGCGGCTGATATCAAGCGTGCCTTAAGCACCTTTTAACTGCTCCACCTGGTCGCCTGTCCGGCCGAAACGACGTTGCCGATTGGCATACCAGAGCAGTGCCTCATCCAGCTGGCGCTCATCAAATGCCGGCCACAGGACCTCGGTAAAATAAAGTTCCGTATATGCCAGCTGCCAGAGAAGAAAATTACTGATGCGCTGTTCACCACCGGTACGAATAAACAAATCAGGCAGAGGCAGATCAGAAATCGACATTTCATCGGCAATGATGTCGGTCGTAATATCTTCCGAATGCAACTCGCCTGACTGTATACGACCGGCAAGACTTTTAAATGCGCGGGTAATATCCCACTGACCACCGTAATTGGCGGCAATCACCAGGTCGAGCCGCGTATTGGCCCGGGTTTGTGCTTCCGATTCATTAATCAGGGTTTGCAGATTCGCGGGAAAGGCTGCCCGGTCACCGATAAAACGCAGCTTGACCCCGTTTCTGTCGAGTGCGCCGACTTCCTTCTTCAGTGTGTGCACGAACAGGCCCATGATCAGACTGACTTCATCCGTTGGCCTGCGCCAGTTCTCGCTGCTGAAGGCAAACAGGGTCAGGGCCCTGACTCCCTTGTTTATACAGGCCTCAACGACACGCCTTACTGACTTGACGCCTTCACGATGGCCAACCGGCCGGGGCAACATGCGCGAGCGCGCCCAGCGCCCATTGCCATCCATGATGATGGCTATATGGCGCGGCAGGCTGTTTACGTTACTGTCTGAAACCATCAAGAAAAACCTTGCTCGTTCCTGATCCGTTGTTCAACTGTCGGTACAAGGAGCCGTTAGACTTCCATCAGTTCGGCTTCCTTTTCGGCAAGCACCTTATCCACTTCACTAACATACTTGTCCGTCAGCTGCTGGACATCATCCTGCGCACCACGTTCCTCGTCTTCTGAAACTTCTTTCTCTTTCAGCAGGCTCTTGAAGTCACTATTGGCATCCCGACGTATATTGCGAATAGCAACCTTTGCGGCTTCTCCGTCCTGGCGTACCACCTTGACCAGGTCACGCCGGGTCTCCTCGGTCAAGGGTGGCATCGGTATGCGGATAACGGTACCGGCCGTGGCAGGATTCAGCCCCAGGTCGGATTTCATGATGGCTTTCTCTATGGGCTGCACCATCTGTTTCTCCCACGGCGTTATCATCAAGGTACGCGCATCCTCGACATTGATATTGGCAACCTGTGAAATCGGAACCTCCGACCCATAGTAATCAACGGCCAAATGATCCAGCAGGCTCGGGTGAGCACGCCCGGTACGCACCTTTACCAGGGACTGCCTGAGTGATTCGACACTCTTGCCCATCCTGACCTCGGCATCCTTGATTATTTCCTTGATCATTTAGATTTCTCCTTCTGGATCAGTGTACCGATGTCCTGTCCCTCGACAATCCGGCCGAGATGGCCAGGTTCAAAAATATTAAACACACGGATCGGCAGATTGTGCTCACTGCACAGCACCAGCGCTGTTGCGTCCATGACGCCCAGTTTACGCTCCAGCGCTTCATCATAGGATATGCGGTCAAAAAGCGTGGCATCCGGGTTGGTGACCGGATCATCCGAATACACGCCATCCACCTTGGTGGCCTTCAACATGAGATCAGCACCAATCTCAATGGCGCGCAAACTTGCAGCCGAGTCCGTGGTAAAAAAAGGGTTACCGGTCCCCGCGGCGAAAACAACTACCCGCTCCTTTTCAAGATGCCGTATCGCCCGGCGGCTAATATATGGTTCGCAGACCTGGTTGATTATCAATGCTGACATGACACGACAGGGCGTGCCTGCTTTTTCGATGGCGTCCTGCAGGGCAAGGGAATTGATAATGGTTGCAAGCATACCCATGTGATCGCCGGTCACCCGGTTCAAACCCTGCGAAGCCAATCCTGCTCCACGTACAATATTACCGCCACCGATTACCACTCCCAGCTGGACGCCACGACTGGTCACGGAATGAATTTCTGCCGCCAGGCGCTGGATCACACCGGGTTCGATCCCGTACTTGCCCTGCCCCATCAGCGCCTCACCGCTGAGCTTAAGCAATATCCGTTGGTGTGACATGCAACTTATCCTTAATAATCAGTTAGATATGAAATAATACTCTCGATGCTCAATGCGCTGGCATTGTCTTACGTTTTGATACGGATTGCCATACAAAAACGGGGTCGACTATCGACCCCGCTTCACAGGTAACTACAGGTATCGCATACTGCTGATCTCTATCAACCCTTCGCCTGGGCCATGACTTCGTCTGCAAAGTTCTCGGTTTTCTTTTCAATACCCTCACCCAGTTCAAGCCGTTGGAAATCCAGCACGCTGGCACCGGCTGTTTCAAGTAACTTGCCGACGGTCTGATCAGGGTCCTTGACGAAAGATTGACCCAGCAGGGTTATTTCGCCGAGGAACTTGCGTATACGACCCTCGATCATCTTCTCAATGATGTTGTCAGGCTTGCCACTTTCACGTGCCTGCCCGGTGAAAAAATCACGTTCCTTTGCAATCATTTCGGCAGGCACCTGGTCTTCAGAAACACACAGCGGGCGTGGGTCGTGTGCCGCAATATGCATCGCCAGATCCTTACCCAGTGCTGCATCACCGCCTTCGAGGTCTACCACCACGCCAATGCGCACACCGTGCCGGTAGCAGGACAGATTTCCTTTACCCTCCATCCGTATGAAACGACGCACGCTGATATTCTCGCCAATCGCAGCAATCAATGCCTTGCGATTGTCTTCAATGGTTGCAGCATCACCATCCCGTAATGGCAGGGCGAGGAGACTGTCTGTGTCTGCCGGGTTGTCTGCCAGCACCCTTTTTGCGATGGCGGCAGCATACTCCTGAAATTCACTCTTCTTGGCAACAAAATCAGTTTCGCAGTTGACCTCAACAATCGCCGCGGTGTTGCCATCGTTACTTAGCTCAACAACGATCAGGCCTTCTGCGGCAATACGGCCTGCCTTCTTGTCAGCCTTGGCAAGTCCCGTTTTGCGTAACGCATCAATCGCCACATCCATATTGCCATCTGCATCAACAAGCGCCTTTTTACATTCCATCATGCCGGAACCGGTACGCTCGCGCAGTTCTTTCACCTGCGCAGCTGTTATAGCCATATCAATTACCCTCTGAAAATTTACAAACCTGGTAGAAAATACATCAGTCGGCGGTTATTCGCCCGCAGTCTGCTCTCCTGCATCTTCAGTCGCCGCCCCGGTATCAACATCTGCAGGTGCATCAGCCGTCCCGGCCTCTGTTGCAGCGGCCTTCTTCGGAACAGCCTTCTTCGGAGCAGCCTTCTTGACCGCGACCTTCTTCGGAGCAGCCTTCTTGACTGCGGCCTTCTTTGGAGCAGCCTTCTTGACTGCGGCCT
>DAOVYA010000147.1 GCA_030635865.1 Gammaproteobacteria bacterium
ATAATCCTCGCGCCGGCCGAGCAGGTGGTAAATGAGCGGGCGCAGCGGTGCCAAACCAATGCCGCCGGCAACGATGACAACATCCTTGCCGCGCGCCTCCTCGACCGGCCAGCCTGCGCCAAACGGCCCGCGTACGCCCAGTACCGACCCACGCTTCAGTTTTTTCAACGACCGCGTGACACTCCCGACCGCACGGACGGTATGCACCAGCTGCATGGTTGATACGGGGTCTCCGCTGATAGAGACCGGCACCTCGCCAATCCCGAATAGATAGAGCATCGTAAACTGACCGGGGATAAAAGGCAGGCCCTGGTCACGATCCGGAGGCTCCAGCGTGAGGGTAAAGGTGTCATGTGTTTCACGCTGCGTGTGCCGAACCGATACAGGACACGGGATCATCGGGTCCTCTGTAAATACACCTGTTCCCGGGGCGCGCATGTTAATCAGCTCCATATACATCCAGAAGCTGCAGTTGCGTCGCCTGCAAACTTCGATAAATGAGGGGTACAAACCGTCGGTACATTTCATAGGCCAGTTGCGGGTCCCGGTCCAGTTTACCGCGCAGGCAGGCCGCATCGAACACCAGCGCCCTTACCTCCTCGGCCGCGCGTGCATCACAAAACCAGCGGTAAGGTTCTACAATCCATGACCAGCCAAGTGCATCATCCGCATTGCGGCTGTCAAACTGAATCGTGCCCTTGGGCGGTGCATGGAACTCCATGGCAACCTTTCCCGCCCTTATCCAGTAAAAGGTGTCCGCGCTCTCACCTTCCCTGAACAGGAACGCCCCTTTCCTGAAGCGCACGTTCTTCGCGCAACCTGTCAGCGTCCTGATATGTTCATCGGGCATCCCCTGTGAAAAAGGGTGCTCCCGGATTAACAGTTCCAGATCATGATTGTTGCTCATTTGTCTGTTCCCTCCTGTCCCGTACCGCCGTCGCTCGCCCTGATCGCAGCGAGCTCCTCGGTGATGTCAATCCCCACGGGACACCACGTAATGCAGCGCCCGCAACCCACGCATCCGGAGGAACCGAACTGGTCATGCCAGGATGCAATCTTGTGGGTAAGCCACTGCCGGTAACGGGATCGCGTACTCTCGCGAACGATGCCGCCATGAATATAGGAATAGCGGCTGTTGAAGCATGAATCCCAGCGGCGCACCCGTTCGGCCGTTTGTCCGGCAAGGTCGGTGGTATCTTCCACCGCCGTACAGAAACAGGTCGGACAGACCATGGTGCAGTTGGCGCACGCCAGGCAGCGTGCGGCGACCTCGTCCCAGCGTGGATGTTCGGCATTCCGGTAGAGCAATTCCCTGATTCCACCGGTTTCGACTTGCCGGCCCATCTGATCTGCAGTGCGTTGCGTCGCGCTCTGTGCATTTTGCCAGTCGGTTTCGCTGGCCAGCCGGTGTGGAATACGTTCAAGAATTTCCGCGCCTGCATCCGTGCCTGCCTCGATGACAAATTCGTGCCGGTGCGCATCGATAATTTCCGTTACTGCCAGATCAAATCCTTCGCTTGCACGCGGGCCGGCATCCATTGATACGCAAAAACACGTATTGCCTGCCTGTGTACATTGCACGGTAATAATAAAGACATGTTTCCGGCGTCTTGCATAGTCAGAATCGATGTGGTCGCCGCCGGTTAATACACGGTCCTGGACGGCTATGGCCCGCAACTCGCATGGGCGCACTCCAACGAATGCCATTCGAGGCGTTGTGTCGTCCCGTGCCTCAACCTTGAAACCGTCATCGGTCTTCTGCGCTTTCCATAGTGTAAGCGAGGGCAGCTGTAGAAACTTTTTCCATGAGTGTGGTCCCACGTTGTAGCCAAACAGCGCGTTGTCATCGCGGCGTTTGAGTCGATAGCGGCCCGCTTCCTGTTCATCCGTCCAGCCGGCTGGAAGGTCTTCAACGCCATTGATTGCATCGTAGATGATAGCCTTGTCCCGTAAAGTCGGTCCAACCAGGGAATATCCGCAATCGCGCAGTGCTGCAAGCAGCGCAGGGAAATCATCTCTGGTCATAACAAATCGATGATTGGCACTGTCCTGCATGACTCGATTGACTCCCTTGCAGCATCATGACGACACCCCGATTGCCATCAGCGCCGATCGCCATTCAATGTTCTGTCAGACTGATTCCCGGTTCGACTGTACTCCGGTTGTCTTATTCACACACGTCATATTGACACTTCTCTTTGGTGCGAATGTGATAGGCGGATTCAACCGGCTGTCAGATGCGTGCCTTGCGCAGGCGTAATGAATTTGTGATCACCGACACTGAACTGAAACTCATGGCCGCCGCTGCAATCATCGGCGACAGTAACAAACCAAAAACCGGAAACAATACGCCGGCGGCAACCGGTACGCCCAGCGAGTTGTAGATAAAGGCGAAGAACAGGTTCTGTCGAATATTTTTCATTACAGCACGACTCAGTCGCCGCGCACGGACGATGCCGCGCAGGTCACCCTTGACCAGCGTGACTCCGGCGCTTTCCATGGCGACATCGGTACCGGTCCCCATGGCGACACCCACGTGCGACTGGGCCAGCGCCGGGGCATCATTGATCCCGTCGCCGGCCATGGCAACAATGTGTCCCTCGGCCTGCAGCTTCTTGACGATTTCCGCCTTCTGGTCCGGCAGGACTTCTGCTTCAACCCGGTCGATATTAAGCTTGCCGGCAACTGCCTCGGCCGTGGTACGGCTGTCGCCGGTCAGCATGACCACCTCGACGCCTTCCGCATGCAAATCACGGATGGCTTCCGGTGTGGAGTCCTTGATGGGGTCCGCTACACCGACCATTCCGGCGGCCCTGGCGTCGATGGCGACAAACATAACGGTCTGGCCCTCTGCACGCCCGGCCTCCGCCTGGTGTGGCAGATCCCCCGGATCGATGCCGAGCTTTTCAAGCAGCTTGATGTTGCCCAGCGCCACCATGCGTCCATTGACTTTCCCGGTGACACCCTTGCCGGTCACAGACTCAAAATCATCAGTTTGATCCAGGGTCATGTCCCGCTCTTCTGCGCCACGTACAATCGCCTCGGCCAGCGGGTGTTCACTGGCGCGCTCCAGGCTGGCCGCGAGTTGCAGCACTTCATCATCGGTAAACCCGTTGACAGCCTGTACCGCGACCAGCCGGGGTTTGCCTTCGGTGAGGGTGCCGGTCTTGTCAACCACGATCGTGTCGACTTTCTCCATGATCTCCAGTGCCTCGGCATTCTTGATCAGCACGCCCATGGTTGCGCCCTTGCCGGTGCCCACCATGATCGACATGGGGGTAGCCAGTCCCAGTGCGCAGGGGCAGGCAATGATTAATACGGCGACGGCATTGACAATGGCATGTGCCAGTCGCGGCTCCGGACCCCAGAAGCCCCACACAATCATTGTAATGACAGCAACAATGACCACCGCCGGCACGAAATAACCGGCCACAACATCTACCAGTTTCTGTATCGGTGCGCGCGAGCGCTGTGCCTCGCTGACCATGCGTACAATCTGTGAGAGCAGGGTGTCGGCGCCGACTTTTTCGGCGCGCATCAACAGGCTGCCGGTACCGTTTACCGTCGCGCCAATCAGTTTTTCACCCGTGATTTTCTCCACCGGGATGGGCTCACCGGTGACCATGGATTCATCCACCGCGCTGTTGCCGTCGGTCACCACACCGTCCACCGGCACTTTTTCACCGGGGCGTATGCGCAGGATGTCGCCTGGCTGAACCTGTTCCAGCGGGATGTCTTCTTCACTACCTTCACCGCGCACGATACGGGCGGTGTTGGGTGCCAGGCCCAGCAACAGTTTGATGGCGGCATTGGTTTGACTGCGGGCCCGTAATTCCAGCACCTGCCCAAGCAGGACCAGCGCCGTAATGACGGCGGCCGCTTCGAAGTAAACATCCACGAGACCACTTTCCATTTGCATGACTTCCGGAAAGATTCCCGGAAACAGCAATGCAACCGTGCTGTAAGTCCAGGCGACAGAAACACCCAGGCCAATCAGCGTAAACATGTTCAGGTTCCAGGTGCTGACCGATTGCACGCCGCGCACAAAAAACGGCCAGCCACCCCAGATCACGACCGGGGTGGCGAGCACAAACTCAATCCACTGTACTGCTTGCATGCTCAAGCCGGTTGGCAGGAGCGATGGCGCCAGGTCGGTAATCATTGCCAGTATGAACACGGGCAATGCAAGTATCGTACTGACCCGGAAGCGCCGGGTCATGTCGATGAGTTCTTCGTTTTTTTCCTCAACGGCAATAGTACGCGGTTCCAGCGCCATGCCGCACCTGGGGCAACTGCCCGGCTTATCCTGCACGATCTCAGGATGCATGGGGCAGGTATATTCAGTGCGCGTTGCCGGTAATTGCGGTGCTTCGGGCTCCAGTGCCATGCCACAGCTCGGGCATGCGCCGGGGCCTACCTGGCGGACTTCAGGGCACATGGGGCAGATGTGGGCGAGGTTGCTGAGCCCGGTTGAGCCGGTTGCCTGTTGCTGTGGGTTGAGGTAGTGACCGGGATCGGCGGCGAATTTTTCCTTGCAGCCGCTACAGCAGAAATAGTACCCGGTACTTTTGTAAGTGTAGTGGTACTCGCTTGCCGCGGTTACCGTCATGCCGCATACGGGGTCTGTGATCAGCTCGTTCATTCTGGAACACACCTGTTACCCTCTCCCTGAGGGAGAGGGAATGGTAGAAATAGAACTGTGTTCATACTATTTGACACCACGTTGTTTCCAGATCAGGAAGACGGCTGGTATGACCACCAATGTTAATAATGTAGCACTGATCATACCGCCCACCATCGGGGCCGCGATACGTCGCATGACCTCGGAACCGGTACCGCCGCCCAGCATAATGGGCAGCAGGCCGGCAATAATTGCTGCCACTGTCATCATTATAGGACGTACCCGTAACAGTGCTCCGTCGATGACGGCGCTGCGGACATCGGCTGCCGTCATTGCACGTTGTGCATGCTCTGCTTTATCACGCTGACGCTGCAGGGCCTGGTTCAGATACACCAGCATTATCACACCAATCTCGACGGAGACACCCGAGAGTGCAATGAAGCCGACGCCGACGGCAACCGAGATGTTGTAACCAAGCAGGTACAACAGCCAGAAACCGCCCACCAGCGCCATCG
>DAOVYA010000027.1 GCA_030635865.1 Gammaproteobacteria bacterium
GCGCCAGGATGATTTCCATGGCAAAGCCCATCTTGCCGGCCGGTACGACGATGGTATTGCGCCGTGACATGAAAGAGTCGTTCAGCATGTTCAGCAGGTAGGAGAAATCGATATCAAATTTAATCGGGTCCCGGAAACGAATCACTACAAAGCTTTCATCCGGGGTAGGGATATCCCTGGCAATGAACGGGTTTGAAGTATCTACGGTAGGGACGCGCTGGAAATTGATGTCGGTGCGTGAGAACTGCGGTGTGATGTAGTGCACGTAGTCATGCATGCGTCGCAGGATAGTATCCGTGACCACGTCGGCTGAATAACCACGCTGTTCACAGTCACGGTGGATTTTCTGAATCCATTCCAGGTTAACGATAGGCACTACGCCAATCAGCAGATCGACCTGGCCGGCCACATCTGCATCGTCAGTCACGATGCCACCGTGCAGGCCTTCATAGAACAGCAGGTCCGTGCCTTCGCCGACTTTTTCCCAGGGCGTAAATTCACCGGGTTGCTGGCCGAAGGGCTTGGCTTCCTCTTTACTATGCAGGTAGTAGCGTCTGTCGCAGGCACCGGTATCACCGTATGACCTGAAGGTCTCTTCCAGCTTGTCGAAGATATTCGCATCGGGACCGAAATGACTGAAAGTGCTGCTACCTGCTGCTTCAGCTTCCTGCATGGCAACCTTCATGGCGGCGCGGTCATAGCGGTGGTAGCTGTCGCCTTCAATGACGACAGGATTCAGACCCTCACGCAGGAAGATATGTTCAAAGGCCACCTTGACGGTGGTGGTGCCAGCACCGGATGAACCGGTAACCGCAATAATCGGATGTTTCCTGGACATGAGACGCTCCTCGTCCTGAATTAAAAAGATAGCAAGCTGGTTTCTTTCCCTTATCCTGCGGGTCAGCCGTGAACATGCGCGGGCAGCCCCGGGCGCTGTTATTCTCACCTAATCTCTATACAGCGCCTGAACCAAGGCCGCGTATTGAACCATTTTTATATTGCCGGACTCAAGTTATTAGCAGGCGATAGGCGCGAATTCTTTCAGGTTCATATAAGTATCAGCAACTTAGGCAGGACTGAATCAGTTACTGGTTTCACTTGCCAGTCTTTTTCAGTGCCGCCGCCGCATTCCTGTAGGCCTTATGCGTTGTTCACAGACATGGACCGCGATCAGCGCGTGTAATACGCCCCGGGTATTAGCGCGCACATTGCCGGAGAGGCGCGAGTCTAACCACGAGTGCCCCGGTACCGCGATTATTTGATTTTACGGGCCCATTATTTGTGTGAATCGGGCGGCAGTCATTTCTGTCAGGCAACAAATTAGAATATACTAATGGGCTTTCCGTTGCCCTGGGCGGTAACGACTACCCTCACTGGACGCAAACATGGATGCCAGGATTGATTGTGATAATTTAAAAAGCCGGTTATTCCCATTCCTCTGCTGGATCGGTGAACTCAGGAAACCCGAGGTCTTGCGTGCAGACCTGGTTGCCGGGGTCACGGTTGCACTGGTACTGGTCCCGCAGTCCATGGCTTATGCACAGCTGGCGGGTCTTCCGCCTTACTACGGCCTGTATGCCTCTTTCCTGCCCGGCATTATTGCGGCCCTGTTCGGCTCTTCGCGTCAACTGGCAACCGGCCCGGTAGCTGTTGTTTCCCTGATGACGGCTTCCGCGCTGGAGCCGATTGCCGGCGCCAACCCGGAACTTTATATTGCCTATGCCGTGATGCTGGCCGCCATGGTCGGGATCTTCCAGATAAGCCTGGGAGTATTTCGCATGGGTGTACTGGTGAACTTCCTGTCACACCCGGTAGTGATTGGTTTTACCAATGCAGCCGCCATCATTATCGGTACCTCGCAACTCGGCAAGCTGTTCGGTGTCAGCGTGGAGAAGGCTGACCATACCTACATCACGGTTTATAACATGGTTGTTGCAGCCTTCCAGAATACCCACCTGGAAACCATGCTGATGGCCATACTGTCGCTTGGCATCATGATTTCCCTGAAGCGCTTCCTGCCCAGGGCGCCCGGTGTATTGACTGCAGTCATTGTTACTACAGTCATATCCTGGTGGATTGGCTTTGAGCAAATGGGTGGCAAGGTGGTCGGCATCATTCCCGAGGGACTGCCCAGCATGGCACTGCCGGAGCTTGATTTCAGTATCGTGACCCAGTTGCTGGGCACAACAGTGGCGATTGCGATTATCGGCTTTATGGAGGCCATCTCGATTGCCAAGGCGATGGCTGCCAGTACCCGGCAGCGCCTGGATGCCAACCAGGAACTGATCGGGCAGGGGCTGGGTAATCTCTTTTCAAGTTTTTCCCTGGGTTATGCAGTATCCGGGTCGTTTTCACGTTCAGCGGTTAATTTCAGTGCCGGTGCAAAAACCGGTTTCTCCGCCGTCGTTACCGGCGCGGTCGTCGGTATTACCCTGTTATGGCTGACACCCCTGCTGTATCACCTGCCCCAGGCTGCGCTGGCCTCCGTCATCATTATGGCCGTGGTCAACCTGGTAAAGATCGAGCCGATCAAGCACGCCTGGATAGTGGAACGCCAGGATGCCGCGGTCGCCATCATCACTTTTGCGCTGACGATTATCTGGGCGCCGCACCTGGAAAAAGGAATTGCAGTGGGTGTCATCCTGTCGCTGATGTTGTTCCTGTATCGCTCCATGGCACCCCGTGTTGCCGTATTGTCTCGTGACCCCGATGGCAGCCTGCGGGATGCAGAAGTGCGTCGCCTGCAGACCTGCAGGAACATTTCATTGATCCGCTTTGATGGTTCGCTCTATTTTGCCAACACCGGTTATTTCGAGGACAAGATACTCGAGCGTGTTGCGCTCAAACCGGACCTGAAGTTTGTGATCATAGATGCAGAAGGCATTAACTCGATCGATGCAACCGGCGAGGAAATGCTGAGTAACCTGATTGACCGCCTCAAGGATGCCGGTGTCGAGTTGATATTTGCACGCGCCAAGAAGCAGTTGTGGGATACCTTTGAGCGTACGAATTTAATGGACAAGCTGGGTAGCGACCATATGTTCCCGATACGCACCCAGGCGTTTAACTATGTATGGAACCGGCTTGGCGACAACCATGCCGAGACCTGTCCGTTGCGGGTCCCGCAGCCGATAGAGGCGGAAGGGTGAAGAAGTAAGAAGTGAAAAGTAAAGAGTAATAAGTAATAAGCCCGTCATTGCGAGGAGCGTAGCGACGCGGCAATCTCGTTCAGGATCGCACTTGGCTCCGCTGCCAGGTTCAGGAGATTGCTACGCTTTGCTCGCAATGACGGTGGGGGGGCTCGCAACGACGGGTTTATTACTTTTCACATATTCGTTTAAACAACAAATCCCAAACGCCATGCCCGAGCTTCCGGCCGCGGCGTTCAAATTTTGTAACCGGGCGGTAGCCGGGTTTGTCTGCATACAACCCGGCTCCCGCGCAATTCCGGTAGTTCGGTGACTGCTCCATTACTTCCAGCATATGCCCGGCATAATCTTCCCAGTCGGTTGCCATGTGCAATATGCCTCCGGGTTTCAGTTTTTGCGCAACCAGTTCAATGAAATCCGGCTGCACGATGCGGCGTTTGTGATGGCGTTTCTTGTGCCAGGGGTCCGGAAAGAACAGTAACAGCCGGTCAAGGCAGCAATCGGGCAGGCAGTCTCTTAGCACCTTTACTGCGTCTTCGTTAAACACGCGGACGTTGTTCAATGCCCGCTTGTCGAGTTCCCGTAACAGGCGACCGACCCCCGGGCGATGGACCTCGATCCCGATAAAATCCATTTCCGGTTCCCGGGTGGCCATGGTTGCCAGGGATTCCCCGTTGCCAAAGCCGATCTCGAGGGTGAGTGGTGCCTGGCGAGTGAAGATTCGTACAGGGTTGATACGGCAGCCGGGTTCCAGTCCATAGCACGGCCAGAGTTCTTCCAGTGCGCGTTTTTGCCCCGGGGTCATGCGGCCTTCCCGGCGAACAAATGAGCGGATTTCCCGTAGCGGGTGATGGCTGCTGTTTGGGGTCATTTTTCCCATGTCAGAAAGTGTATGCTGGCGACTGTCTATTTTGGGTATTATTGTCACTGTCGTAAAATAGTATCTGCACTCGGAGCAAGCTTATGGAGTCATCCATCACATATTTTGGGGACATGTGGGGCGCATTCACCGAGCGGGGTGCAACAGTCATTATACTGCAGGTATTGTTGCTGATGGCTGCGGCCATAGCCGCTTTTTTTGTACACCGCTATTCACATAAAAAACTTGGCAAACGCCTGGATCAGGAAGGCCTTCCG
This sequence comes from Gammaproteobacteria bacterium, assembly GCA_030635865.1. Taxonomy (GTDB): domain Bacteria; phylum Pseudomonadota; class Gammaproteobacteria; order UBA9214; family UBA9214; genus UBA9214. The sequence goes on from DAOVYA010000027.1 coordinate 4,287, forward strand.
CTAATACACAAACTGATCCTGAATGCCGGCCAGCGGCTTGCACTTCCGCTGAGTGGTCTGTTTGCTGTTCTGTTTGGCCGTCTTGTATTTCGTATAGCCGGTTTCGAGACGCCGTTACTGGATGTCCTTGTGCAACTCCTGGTTGCCCTTGCCTTTATCCGCATGATTGTCTATTCGCTGCGCGTGGGAATTGCTCCGGGTCCGGCACTCAAGGCCTGGGAGAAGGTTATCAGTACCGGCATCTGGGCAATTGTTGCCCTGCACCTGGTCGGCTGGTTGCCTGCAGTCGAGAACTTTATGGAGCAGCTTTCCATAGGTGTTGGCGAAAGCCGGTTTTCATTGCTGATGCTGGTCAAGCTTGTAGTCCTGTCGGCGTTCTATCTCCTGCTGGCCCTGTGGCTTTCAGGGCTCATCGAAAGGCAAATGAAAGAATCCCCGCGAATCAATATCAGTATGCGGGTCGGCCTTGCAAAGATTTCCAAGGTTGTTCTGCTGTTTATAGCGTTTATGCTGGCGTTGACCGAGGCCGGCCTGAATTTGGCTTCCCTGACGGTATTTGGCGGGGCGCTTGGTGTGGGCATCGGGTTTGGCCTGCAGAAAATCGTCAGTAACTTTATCAGCGGTTTTATCCTGCTGGGTGATCGTTCCATTCGACCCGGCGACGTGATTAGCGTAGGTGATACCTACGGCTGGGTGAAACAGTTGAGGGCACGTTATATCGTGGTGCGCAACCGTGATGGCGTGGAAACACTGATCCCGAATGAAAACCTGGTGACATCCGACGTGATTAACTGGAGTTACAGTGACAGGCGGGTGCGGGTGCGGATCCCGGTACAGATCAGCTATAACGACGACCCGGAACAGGCCATGGCCATCCTGGAAAAGGCGGCTACCGCGAGCGACCGGGTGCTGAAAACACCGGTACCGGTGGTTCGCCTGATGGAATTTGCCGACAGTGGTATTGCGCTGGAGCTGCGCGTTTGGCTGACCGACCCTGAGGAGGGTGTTGGTAACGTTAAATCGAATATCAATCTCGCGATCTGGCGCGGTTTCAAGGAAGCGGGGATTACCATTCCATATCCGCAGCGCGATGTGCATCTGCGGCAGGTGCCTGCTGCGCTTGCTGATTGATTAAAAAATATGCGTCTTTGCGCGAGATGGTTTTTCTAGAAAAACGCCCCATCAATCGGTGACGACGCACTCGCAAACCGCTTCCTCGGTATACGTCCGGCCCTGAACGCCTCGCGCCCGGCTTCGACGGCTTTTTTCATGGCCGAGGCCATTAGTACCGGGTCCCGGGCACCGGCGATTGCGGTGTTCATTAAAATACCGTCACAACCCAGTTCCATGGCAATGGCCGCATCCGAGGCGGTGCCCACGCCTGCGTCGACCAGGATCGGTACCGTGGCATTTTCGACGATGGTCATGATGTTGTAGGGGTTGCGGATTCCAAGGCCGGACCCGATCGGCGCAGCAAGCGGCATGACGGCAACGCAACCCATTTCTTCAAAGCGCCTGGCGACGATGGGATCATCGTTCGTATATACCATGATCTTGAAGCCTTCCTTGACCAGTGTCTCAGTGGCCTGCAGGGTTTGCGTGATATCCGGAAACAGGGTCTTTTCATCACCCAGGACCTCCAGTTTGACCAGGTCGTGGCCATCGAGCAGTTCGCGCGCCAGCAGGCAGGTGCGCACGGCATCCTCCGCGGTATAGCAGCCGGCAGTATTCGGCAGCAGCGTGTAGCGGTCCGGGGAGATCACGTCCAGCAGGTTGGGTTCATCCTTATTTTGGCCGATATTGGTGCGGCGGATGGCGACGGTCACGATTTCGGCGCCGCTGGCCTGGGTGGCCTCGCGGGTTTCATCCATGTCCCGGTACTTGCCGGTACCCACCAGCAGGCGGGAGCTGTATTCAACACCGGCAATGACCAGCGGGTCGTCGAGAGTGTCTGGTTTTGATTGCATGACAGTGGACATAGCTAATTAACTCTTTGATACTTGGTAAGTGGCAGCTGTATGGACGGGCTGATTAACCCCCGCCGATGGCGTGTACGATCTCCACCTTGTCGCCGGGTTTGATAATGTGGCTGGCAAAAGTGCTGCGCGGGATAATTGCCTGGTTTACTTCCAGGGCCAGGCGCTTGTCGGCAAGGCCTAGTGTCAGCAGCAGCTCATTGGCGCTCAGGTGGTCAGCCACGTCCCAGGATGCACCGTTAAGGATAATGTTCATGACACCGTATTCTACCGTAATCACATCGGCTTGGCCCAATGTTGCATAGGTATCAGGGGAATTGCTTATGGCCTTGATGACAGAGGATATTATCTCCACAGAGATTGCCGGGACACTGGATGGCCTGATGGCCGAGCGCGTTCGGCGTAGCCCGGAGAGTACGGCTTATCGCAGTTTCGATGCAGACACTAACACCTGGCGTGATACCAGCTGGCAGGAGGTCGGCCGGGAAATTTCGCGTTGGCATGCCGCGCTGGAGGCTGAACGGTTATTGCCGGGTGATCGGGTAGCGGTACACCTGAACAATAGTAAGGAATGGGTGTACTTCGACCAGGCAGCCCTGGCCTGTGGCCTGGTAATAGTGCCCCTGTATACCGATGACCGGCCGGACAATATCGCCTATATCCTGAGCGACTCCGCGGTAAAGCTGTTACTGGTGCGCGATGCAGGCATCTGGAAACGGCTCGCGCCGGCACTGGCCGGCCAGGAAGACCTGCAGCGGGTGTTGATATTGAATCCGTCGAAAACATTATCGCCTGCTGAAGTACTCCAGGATCAGCGTGTGCGTTTTGTTTCAGACTGGTTGCCGGAGCAAGCCGGGGCCATGCAAAAACGTGATGGCGATCCACATGCGCTTGCATCCATTGTCTATACCTCAGGTACCACCGGACGCCCCAAGGGCGTTATGTTGTCGCACCACAATATGTTATCAATCGCACATTCGGCATTGACCATGATTGATGTGTACCAGGAGGATTTATTTCTGTCGTTCCTGCCACTGTCACATACGCTGGAGCGCACTGCCGGTTATTATTTGCCGATAATGTCAGGGTCTGCTGTCGCCTATGCCCGCTCCATCGCGCAACTTGCAGAAGACCTGCAAAACATACAGCCCACCGTGATGATTGCCGTGCCGCGTATCTTTGAGAAGGTGTTTGCCCGCATCCAGGGACAGATGAGCAAGCAATCCGGCTTGAAGCGTACACTGTTCAGGATGACGACCAGCATTGGCTGGCGCCGCTTTGAATACCAGCAGAAACGCGCTTCCTGGCATCCAGGGTTGCTGGCCTGGCCGCTATTGAGGAAGCTGGTCGCTGAAAAGGTCACTGCAAAACTGGGTGGGCGCCTGCGCATGGCGGTCAGTGGCGGGGCGGCCCTTTCGTTTCCAATTGCGCAGACCTTCATTGGTCTGGGTGTCCCGATCCTGCAGGGGTATGGTCTGACCGAGACCAGTCCGGTAATCAGTGTCAATGTGCCGGAAGATAATGAACCGGGCAGTGTCGGTGTTCCACTGAATGGGGTGGAGACACGTATTGGCGAGAACGATGAGTTGCTGGTAAAGACCCCCGGCATGATGCAGGGGTACTGGAATAATCATGCGGCAACGGCAGAGATAATCGATGCCGATGGCTGGCTGCATACCGGTGATCAGGCACGCATTGATGGCGGGCATGTCTATATCACCGGACGCATCAAGGATATCCTGGTGTTGTCCAATGGCGAGAAGGTTCCACCCATGGACATGGAACTGGCCATTTGTCTCTCATCCGCCATCGACCAGGCGCTGGTAATCGGGGAGGGCCAGCCCTTTCTGGCGGCACTCCTGGTGCTGAATCCCGACGAGTGGAAGGAGCTTGCAAAAAGCTACGGACTGAATGCCGATGATGAAAGCTGCTTAAGAAATGAAAAGCTGATGGCTTGCCTGATCAGGGGGATCAGGGGCAACCTGAAAGGTTTCCCCAGTTATGCAAAGGTACGGCGCGTAATTCTTACCCTGGAACCCTGGACCATCGACAATGGTTTGCTGACGCCTACACTCAAGGTCAAGCGTGCCCGCGTGCTGGACAGGTTTTCTGCCGAAATTGAGAGGCTGTATAAGGGCGTCCAGGCCGGGTGAGACCAGCTACCAGCTGAAATAGGTATAGCCTTTCTCTTGCAGTAGCATGATGTCATCAACCCCGATGGGCACAATCCTTGCAAATTTAAACAGATCTTTCTCAGTCCATCCCAGTGACTTCATGGTATTGCCACAGGCATGAAAGGCCACGCCGTATTCTGCCAGTGAGCTTGCGCGTTGTTGCAGTTCAGCAGGAATCGGTCGTTCAGGATGTTTGCCGATGAGGTGAAGCCCCGGCCCGATCACGGCGATGATAATTTCGACATCATCACCGTATTTCCGCAACAACTCACCCACTGAAAAAAGCACACTTTGCAGGTATACCGGGTCCGCCTTGTTAAGCTGATAAATAATCCTGTGCGTGCTGGATTCCTCGAAGTGGGTATCCGTGTGGTGCGCCAGCGCATGGGAATTTGCAATATAACTGCCCAGCAGGCCTATTAATACCAATGTCAGGCGACGTGTACGGTTGTAAGACATCCCTTGGCGCATTTCGATCCTCCTGAGGCACTAGTTGTCGGGCATCTATAGTAGATCAATCAATCCGCTCTTGGTTCAGTGAATACACCGGGTATCTCCTCATCATCATTCCTCTGCCATCAGGTGGTGACACCCCCTGTGGCCGCCAGTACAATCTTGTGTCTACTACCCTTGGCGGGTGTAGTTCAATGGTAGAACTGGAGCTTCCCAAGCTTCAAACGTGGGTTCGATTCCCATCACCCGCTCCATTTTGAGCGTTCAGAGCGCCAATTCCCTAATTTTAGACAAAACTTTACTTATAAGTATATAAGTGAATTATTTATTGTATTATAAGAAAATGTTAATATACTTATCAGTAATCCGGATCTGCGCTGGCCGGAAAGATATTTTTAACCCGTTTTTTTAACTTTCTATGGAGAATCAATCATGAAAAAGATTGCTACAGTAATTTCTGCTGCATCAATGGCTGTTGTTTCTGCTTCTGCTTCTGCCTGGGGCTGGGGTGACAACGGTTACAACAATGGCTTCGGTAACGGTTTCGGCGACGGTGACTTCGACGGTGATTTCGGTTTCAGCATGAACATGAGTGGTCGTGGCCATGGCCGTGGTTATGGTAACGGCTACAACAACTACAATGGCTACAATGGTTATGGCTATGCTCCTTACGGCTATGCTCCTTACGGTGCGCCGGTTGCTCCTGCAGTTATGACGGAAGAGCAGCAGAAGGCGATTGCTGACCAGCAGGCTGCCATTGCCGCCCAGCAGGCGCAGTTCGTTGAGCAGATGCAGAATGCCCGGAAGCAGGCTGCCGAGTTCTATGCAAACCAGCCGGCTCCTGTCTATGGCGCACAGCCTGCAATGTATGGCCAGGATTTCATGCGCAAGATGGATGAAGAGCACGCTGCGCGTGTCAAGGAAATGGAAGCCCGCATGGAAGAGTCCCGCAAGGCTGCTGACCTGCGTCGCAAGGAAGCACGGGAGCGCTTCGAAGCTCGCATGAAAGACCGTGCTGCCAGGGTTGAAGTCAAGACTGAAGACAAGACGGGTGCGTAAGCACTAGCCCGGTTCTTCGCCGGTACCCTGTGTGCCGGCCGTAATCAGGAAAGGGGTGTGCGGTTTGATCGCACACCCCTTTTTTATTGGTAACGCCTTAGGTGGTCCACTGATATTTGTAGGGTGCGCCGTGCGCACCAAACAAAAACGAGTTGTGATCACCAGTCGGTGCGCACGGCGCACCCTACGTCAGAACAGGGTATAGATAAACGGTGCGACGGCTGAACCCTCGGACAGCACGATGAGTGCACCAAGCAGTACTAGAACCAGGATAATAGGCGCCAGCCAGAACTTTTTGCGTACCTTGAGAAATTCCCACAGGTCTTTGAGTAAATCCAGCATCAGAATGGCCTCTCCATACGTTCGCGAGGCAGTTTCTCGCTGTTAATTCGATAGGTTTTCGCTGCTTCGTCCAGCCGCCGGTGCATCGGGTCGTTGCCAAACAGGCGCATTAACAGGGCAACCGGTGCAAAGAGTAAAAAGAAAACCACGCCAAGAATAATGCGCGTATTAATCCAGCCCAGCACGTGACCGATTTTCATCCACGCGATGAAAACAGGCTTTAGAATTTGCGGCAGGATCAGTGACGACCCTGCAAATACGGCTGCCACTATCCATGGCCAGGACGGCGAGGCTTTTTCCAGTAGCCATGGGAAAAACAGGCCAA
>DAOVYA010000194.1 GCA_030635865.1 Gammaproteobacteria bacterium
GGTCTGTGCAGTATTTACCATCTATTGCATTCCCTGGCCGCTCGGTTTCACAAGCCAGGACTGGGTAGCAAAAATATTCCTGATTGAAGACTGGAGTTGGTTTGCGATGATGGTTCCTATTACATTCTGGTACTGGCTAAGCTTAAGGTGGATTGATAGTAATTCCGGGTGGGAAAATACCGAACAGGATAATGGCTAGTCACCCGCAATGCATGCTGTGTCTTCAATGTGCCTGCACCTGGTAAATGTTTTCGCTATGTTTGCAGGACGCAGCTGTGTGATAGTGTTTATGTGACTGGCAATACCTTTTAATGTTGGCATGAACGTAACCGAAGAAACCTGGAAGGAATATCATTCCAGGCTGTTTGCTTTTGTTGCAAAGCAGGTAGATGATCGCTTTGCATTGTCTATATAGGCAATTAAACCTGTGGTATGACAATAGCCCGAATATGGACCGCCAGATCTGCTGTTGCCTGTTGGCAGCAACGGTTTTGACAACCGCTTGAGCCGGGCATGAAGAGGAGAGTGCAATGAACGAAGAACTTGGAATAGTGAAAGCAGGCCTGGCCATGGTGCTCCTGGGGCTAATGTTTGGTATTGCCCTGGGGGTTACATTTGGCGTCAATGAAGACGGTGTCAAGGGATTCATTACCGAAGAAATTGCGGCGCACCCCGAAGTCCATGATGAAAAGAGCAAGACCAAGATCTGGCGCTACGCTCAAAGGGCGCATTTTCATGCAACCGGCATCTCGGCGTACTCCCTGGGCCTGATAATCCTGGTGATGTTCTCGAGCATGAAAAGAAAGATCAAATCCGCGACGTCAATTCTTATCGGGCTCAGTAGCTTTTACCCGCTGGCATGGTTTGTGATGTTTCTTGTTGCCCCATCCATAGGCCGGGAACCGGCGCATCATCATTATCTCACCGAATTGTTTACTTATTTAGGTGTGGGAGGGTTGGTGACCGGGATGCTGCTGCTTATCGGTAACCTGTTTTTCGGGTTGCTTGGCGAAACAGACGGCGCCTGACAAAAGAGTAATGGAGGTCGATATGAAGTCTGTCACTATGAGTACTGTTTTAATCCTGCTGTTGTACCTGGCGCCGGGTGCGCGCATAGCGCAGGCTGAAAAGGGAAGTGGCGACGGCGATCAGAAGCTGGTGGAGCAGAAGCGGCAAGAACAGGATCTCCAGGTTGAAGGCCGTGAGGATCACAAGGCCGATTCGAAGCAAAAAAAAGATGAGCGCAAGCTGCGCTCAGAGATGACTGAGGAGGAATGGAAGCAATACAAGGCGGAAAGGAAAGCGGAAAGGAAAGCGGCGCGGGAGCAACGCAGACTCGAGAAAAAGGCTGAACATGACAGGCGCAAGAAAGATAAAAGAGCAGAGCATGACAGACGCCGGGAAGAAAAGGATGCCAGGAGCCAGCGACACTGGGACGAGGAGGATGCCAGGCGCCAACGCAGTCGTGATGAAGAGGATGCCAAGCTCCAGCGTCAGCGTGATGAAGAGGATGCCAAGCGCCAGCGTCAGCGGGATGGGGAGGATGCCGAGCGCCAGCGTCAGCGGGAAGAATGGGAGCGACGTAAAGGGATGAATGGGCAGGGCTCAAAGGGCTCAAAGAAGCTGGAAAAGAACGCCGAAGAGATATAGATGGCACCAGGCAGGTAATTAATCTGCAGTACCCGGGCTGGTCTATCCCGTGATCTTGACCAGTCTGCTTTCGATACCCTGTTTATTGAGCAGATGGCGCGCCCGGTTTAGTGCATCCAGTTCCTGAAAAGGGCCAACGCGCACACGGTGGAAGGTGTCGGTGTTATTGATGGTGACCTTCTGGATATTAACCTCGAGTCCCTGCAACGTTAGTTCTGCCCTGAAGCGGTCTGCCTGCTCTGCGCTTCGGAACGAACCCACCTGTAGATAGTAGGTGCCGGGTTGTTCAACCTGTTTTATGCCAGCCTCGGGTTTGCCCCGGATTTCCTGCTCCGGGATTACGACTTCCATCTCCGGTAAATCGGTGTAGAAGGTAAAATGTGGTTTTGGCGGTGGCGGGATGACCTGTTGATCGTCTTTGCGATCGCCTGCATTCCCCCCCCCTACTTCCGGCGCAGGGCTCTCTGCGCCCTGCACAAAGGGATACTGAGCGGCCGGTTGCATTTTTATATAGACCAGGAAGGCCACAAACAGACCGATTGAAAGTCCGGCAACCAGGCCAAACCAGGGCGAAACCGGTTTGCGTTTTTTCTTTCCTTGAGCCCGGTGTTTGAAATCTCTCGGCATTACATGGTGTCCGGCGCTGACACACCCAGCAGCCCGAGGCCATTGGCAATGACCTGGCGAGTTGCCTCGATCAGGTTCAGCCGCGCATTGCGCAGCGTGCTGTCTTCAACGAGGAAGGTGTGCGCGTTGTAGTAGGTGTGAAAATCATTGGCCAGCTCACGCAGGTAGTAAGTCAACTGGTGTGGTTCGTGATTATCTGCCGCGCTTTCCAGTATTTCCGGGTAGCGTGACAAGCTGATCATGAGTTCCTGCTCATGCGTTTCGGTCAGTATGGCAAGCCCGGCGTTGCCGGCAGCCCTGTCCCACTCGAGTTGCTTTTCCTTCAATTGCCGCATCACGCTCATGACGCGGGCATGTGCATACTGGATGTAATAAACAGGGTTGTCGTTGGATTGGGACTTGGCAAGATCCAGGTCGAAATCCATATGCTGTTCGCATTTGCGCATTACGTAGAAAAAGCGCGCGGCATCATTCCCGACTTCGTTGCGCAGCTCGCGCAGGGTGACGAACTCGCCGGAGCGCGTCGACATCTGTGCCTTCTCACCATGGCGATAGAGGATGGCAAACTGTACCAGCAGTACATCCAGGCGCCCCGGGTCATCCCCGAGTGCTTTCAATGCCGCCTTTACGCGCGGGACATATCCATGATGGTCCGCACCCCAGATATCGATGACACGGTCATAACCGCGTTCCAGCTTGTTTGCGTGGTAGGCAATATCCGAGGCGAAATACGTGCTTTGGCCATTTTCACGGATCACGACACGGTCTTTCTCGTCGCCATAATCAGTTGAGCGGAACCAGAGTGCGCCGTCCTTCTCGTAAGTGTGGCCGCTGTTCTTCAGGCGCTCGATACAGGACTCCACGGCGTGGTTTTCGGTCAGCGAGCGTTCCGAGAACCATTCATCATAAACCACGCCGAATTCCTTCAGGTCCTGGCGAATGTTGTGCAGGATGGCGTTGAGCCCCTCGTCAAAGACTTTTCTGTAGTCCGTGGCCCCCAGCAACGACTGGCAGCGTGCAATGATGGCATCGATATGCACTTCCTTGTCACCACCCGCCGGTTCGTCCGGCGGGACATCGCTGAATACTTCATTTACGGGATGCCTGAGTGTGTCACCGTTTTCACGGTGCAGGGCGGCACCGATGTCCCAGACATAATCGCCCTGGTAACCATTGGCCGGGAACGGTACTTCTTCACCGCAGAGTTCGAGGTAACGCAGGTAGACGCTGGCGGCGAGGATATCCATCTGGCGGCCGGCATCGTTGACGTAGTACTCGCGGTGGACTGCATAGCCAACCGCCTCCAGCAGGTCGGCGACGGCTGCGCCATAGGCGGCACCGCGGCCATGTCCGACATGCAGTGGCCCGGTGGGGTTGGCTGAGACAAACTCTACCTGGATGTGCTGTCCGGCGCCGTGAGAGCTGAGACCAAAGCGGCTGCCCTGCTCAAGGATGTCGCTGATGACGCCGCGCCAGGCATCCGGTCCCAGGTAGAAATTGATGAAGCCCGGTCCGGCGATTTCGACTTTTTTAATGTGGTCGCCGGTTTCGATGACGCCAGCAATCTTCTCAGCCAGGTCGCGAGGTTTACTGCGTGCCGGCTTCGCCAGGGTCATTGCCAGGTTGCTGGCGAAATCCCCGTGCGCACGGTCACGGGTCCGCTCGACCATGATGTTCGGACTGATCTCCGATGGCAAATCACCGCTGTCCTGCAGTTTGGCGACGGCGTCTGCGAGTACCTGTACGAGTTGTTCTTTCAATTTATTTGTCTGAATGCTTGCAGGGACGGTATGTGTGCGAATTCCCGGGTTTCAGCGGGTTGCCTATTATGCCGCCCACCGGTTCAGTTGCAACTGGCTCTTGGTAATCCCTGATTCATAAATGAACCCCGTCATTGCGAGCGCAGCGTGGCAATCTCGTGAAGCTGGCAGCGAACTTGACGAGATTGCCGCGTCACTGCGTTCCTCGCAATGACGGTATATCTAGTAGGTATCGGCCGGGTCAACATCCACGGA
>DAOVYA010000248.1 GCA_030635865.1 Gammaproteobacteria bacterium
GGCCCTGGCCAGGCAGCGCGCATGGAACCCGACAGCTCTCCGCCCTCAATGCTTTCCTGGTAGCCAAACGCCTTCAGCAATTCGTCCATTTTTCCACCAGTCACTTCAACATCAACACTCGAGCGTTGCCGACCGTCCTGCAGCCGCCAGGCACCACTCATGCGTGTCGCAAGCAATTCTGATGACAGGATCAGCCTTTTAATCTTGAGCGTGTTATCAGGTTGTTTTTCCGTGGTTAGCTGGAAATTCCCGAAGTCGGTGTCATTATAGACAAATTGCTGTGCAACAATCTGCAGGTTCGGGAAAGCTTCAGGCATGACTCCGGTGTCTTCCGGGGAGAGTTCCTTGTCACCACTTTCAACGATCAGGTGCTGCAGGTTCATAACAACCTTATCGATCCCGGCACCGGTTTTTGTCAAATGGATATCGCCGGATACCGATGGTCCTTGCGCCTTGATATTCCATACCAGACCGGCAGCCTCCATTTGCAAAGAGGTATCATGGATGTAGTGCCCGAGGACCTCCAGTACATCAACGACCAGCCGGTACTCCACGGGCAAATCCAGCACGGGAGTATCGCTGCCAAGATACGGCTTCCATTCCGTTGTGTGGATCTGTTTCAGGCGCCCGGACACAACCAGTCTTTCATCGGCTGGCAAGTCCGGCTCTTCGCCACCGAATGTAATCGCCCCGCGTAGCAACTCGGGGTTCTGGTCGCCTGCAACAAACACCAGCAAACCCTTGAGAAGATTTCCGTACCTGAGCCGCAACTGCTTCTCCGGGTAATCAATCTTGTCAACGACAAAAGACAACTCCTGTATACTGTCGCCGTCCTTGCCAAAAGGCGCAGGTAAATCAATTGCTGTACCTGCCAGCCCGGAACTCGCGCGTAGCGAAATATTGGCCCGCTCGCCACGGCGTGGTGTGCCCTGGATCGACAGCACCACATTCCAGTCACTATCACCTGAGATAACCGGGTACAAGGCGCTCTTCTTACCCACCACCTGGCGGAGCAAACCCAGCTTCCCGTCAAGACTGATGTACGTGGCACTGTCCTCCTCGCCACTCCACACCCTGACCGTGGCAGGCTTTCCATAGAGTTGCGCTGCAAGGTTCTTGCCCCGGATGCCATTGGCATCAAAAATCAGTGTACCTTTTATCTTTTTCAGGGAAATCGTGGAATCTTTTATCCTGAGTTCATTGTCATCCAGCTTCACCAGGCCCGAGATCTTTACGGGGCTGCTTTTGCCATACAACTTTAACCACAAATCAAGATCTAGTTTTGACTGCCCGGACGTGCGTACACGGTCAACAAATCCACCATAGGTTTCTCCGAGCGGACTACTGCCCAATTCAGCCAGCATCGTGGTCAACGACCCTTCGACCGTGCCAGTCAGGGTCAGCACCGGCCTGGCCAGGTCGCGGATGCGTACATGAACATTATCCAGCGATGCATTCCGTATAACACCTTGCTGACTTACAATATCCATGGAACGACCGGTAAAATTGACCTGTGCATCCAGCCCGGTAAGTGGTGACCAGTCCCTGTTGTAGTCAAGCACCGCATGCTTGACAGGAAGGCGGACTTCCAGTTGCCCTTCATTGTTGTCAAAAGGAAGTTGATCAAGGCGCCCGTTTATCACGACCGTGCCATCAGTGACATCACCACTGACCAGGCTCCTGTCCAGCCAGGACACGCCCCTGGCAGGCATGAGTCCTGCAGGCAGGTAACGGCTGATACGACCTACATCAGCCTTTTCAACAGCAAGTTGCAGATTTATCGATGGCGCAATGTCCCCGCGAGGTATATCAACCCCGAATGCGGCTTGCAGGGTAAGATCCCTGTTTTCAACACGAAAACTGTCAGACCCGAATTCGAGATGCTTGCCGGATAATTGCCAGTGAACATCCCCCTGCAGTGATCGAAACGATAGTGCCTCGCGGAACAGCTTGTCATTTTGAACACCGGTATCCTGGCTGCGCAGTGCCAACGTCCCCCTCTCCAGCGTCCCTGCTACATTGCCTGCCAGGCCGGAAAGAGATGGGAACATTTCTGACTGCTGGATGCTGATATCGGAAAAATCGGCAGAAAAACCGGTGATTGTTACCGTCTCGGGCGTGTATGCCAGCGCCAGCCTCAGATCATCAATGGCACCCCGGGGATGCATAACAACAAGCTGCCGGCGGTATTCCTCTCCCAGCCCCGGAATAACCGGCAGCAACGAACTTAAACCATCCAGGTTAATCTGCCCCGCAACAAGCCCGAGGTGATTAACGCCATTGTCTTCCGAGACTGCCAGCGACAGGTTCTCCATTTCCCAGGTTTCCTCGCCCTGTGTAATCGAGAAATCCTGCAGGGTAACCTGCCATTTTTCACCTGCACGCTGCAAGCCAAACTGTCCCTGCATCACATCGGCCGAAAACCGGTATGGCTCATCCCCTTCCCTGTTTTCAAGCTGAAAGTCATGCGCATCGATTTCTCCAGTGACCGATTGCAGATGCGCCGTTGCGAAATCAACCCACAAACGAATATCGGCTATGCCCTGCAGGCCCATGGTGTCGGGCAAAATACGTGCAACATATTCCGGCAGGGACAGTGTCTGGCCCTTGACGTAAACGCGTCCCTGCCATTGCCTGAAATTCCCGCCCTTGCCGTACAACTCAGCTTCCAAATCAACGCGATACCCCATCTCAGCGGGTAACAGCGCATGACCGGTCAGGGTATGCTTGTAACCGTCATTGACCAGCGAGAGTTTGACATTCGAAAAACGACGCGACGGCTCGCCTGATTTCAGGTCGGTAATCGTGATATTGGAGTCATGGATGGAAAGGCGATGCATTTGCAGGAGATCATCAAGATCTGAACTGCCTTCCGCACCTCCCTGGAATTCTTTCAGGAAAATCCGGCCATCTACATCTCTTGTAATCTCAAGATCGGTACCAATGACATCAATACCGGAAGCGCGCACCTTACGTTCTGCAATATAATGATCAAGATCGAGACTGATCCAGACTTCCCTGATATCGAGACGTCCCTGCTGTACAGCAGGCCCGTTAATAACGACATTCTTGAGCTTGAGAACCGGACCCAGCCCCCTCCAGGTCGCTTCGAGCTTGCCTATAGTGACATCCCTGTTCAATGCCTTGCTGGCAGCCGCTTCCACTTCATGGTGGTAGTTGCCCAGCGTAGGCACCCATAAACGTGCGGCCGTCAAGACAACAGCCGTCAGAAACAACAGCGAAACAAACAACAGCCAGTGGGCGCGAACGAAATGTCTTAACATGCTGCCGGAAACTTAAGCTGTGCAGTGAAATATCGTCA
>DAOVYA010000247.1 GCA_030635865.1 Gammaproteobacteria bacterium
GAAAAATAGACAGTGTTTTGTCCTGGTACGAGGCTGAGCACCGCTTCGCTTGCGAAAACATTTTCGTTTCCCGTACAGATGGCAAGTGGGTGATCACCATTGACAATCAACTCCTGGATGAAACGCGTGATGAAGGCTTGTACCTCCGCCTCGACAAACTCATCACGCCGGACGATCAGGGCCAGCCTAATCCAGTGAGGGCCTTCAGTACTTCCAAGTGCTTTCCTGCCTCAGCTGAGCTCACACAACAACTTGAACAACATGCTGCTCTTGAGGATCAGGGCCAACCGCTTGGCGCCCTGTTACTTCCCGAGTGGTACCACTTCAAACGACGCATCGCAGGTGGCGAGGAAGGACATGACCACCTGGAGCAGAATCTGCTCCCCGTCATGCCCTGGATTCTCGCCTCCAAATCGCCATTGCTTGCAGCAGCCAAGGTCAATACCCAGGTCGAATTCGACCGCACCTATCGCAGTATCCTCCGCGAAGAAAGCTACCGAAATAAACGGGTCTTCTTTATCGCCGGCCTGAATATCGATATCTCACCGGACACCGGACAAATGTTTCCTTTAACCAAGTTCGTACCCTGGGCGGCCTATGTGCAAAAGCCTGATGGTGAACACCACAATTTCGAGCAGGACGAGTTGTTTTCACAACTGGAAGCACAGAGTGCAGATAATCCGGACCAGACAGACCTTGAAAGTGCGATTCACCTCATGAGTGAGGCGAAAGAGGTTCGCGTACCCAGCGAGTGAGTCGCGGCACGACGGACGCGACCCTTCAGGCTACGGGGTAATAATCCCGTGCCGGATTGCAAGGCGTGTCAAGGCGGCAATATCCGAAACACCCAGCTTATGCTTGACGCTGGTAACATGGTGGCCAACCGTTTTCGGACTAAGATTGAGTATCCCGGCAATCTCGTTGACCGACTTGCTGTTGGCCAGCAGGTGAAACACCTCGAATTCACGCGGCGACAGGTCGGCGATGGTTTCGTTCCCGGACGTTTGCTTCTGCTTCACAAGATACTGCATCATCTCCTGTCCGATGAATATACTGCCCGCGGCAACCTGGCGCACCGCCTCGACCATTACATGGGAAGCACTGCGTTTGGAGATGTAACCAAGTATCCCCGCATCCATGGCCCGGCGCAGGAAGACTTCGTTCTCATGAACGCTGAAGACGAGAATTCTTGCCGACTTTTCACGTGACAGGATTCGCATGCTGGCCTCCAGCCCGCCCATGCCCGGCATCGACAGATCCATCACCAGCACATCCGGATGAAGCCTGAAAAATTCCGTATAGGCATGCTCCCCGTCCGTGACCTCGGTAATGACTTCTATATCATCGGTTGCTTCCAGCAGACGACGATAGCCTGCGCGCACAACCTCGTGGTCATCCACCAGCAATACGCTTATTTTACCGTTCCCGCTCAAAGAAACCCCGTTATCCCTGTAATGGTATCGTTATTCTGAATGCGGCGCCGGCACCCGGCTCGGACACCAGTTTGAATGCACCACCGAGGCCCTCGACCCGTTCCCGCATGCCAATCAGTCCCAGCCCGCTCCCCGGCTCTGAAGCCACCATACCACGTCCATTATCATTTATTTCCAGCACAAGATGATCTGCGCTGGCGGCAAGATGGATGGCAGCATGTGTTGCATCCGCATGCTTGGTGATATTCGTCAGGCATTCCTGGACTATGCGGTAAATCGTGATATTGATTCTTTCACCCAGATCGGCAAGGTCTCCGGAAAAATCCAGGGTACATCCGGTAACCATGTTTCTCTCTTGCCAGGCAGCAACCTCGTCCTTCAACGCCTCGACCAGGCCGAGATCATCAAGAACGCCAGGCCTGAGACTCTGCATCATCGAATGAACTACTTCGTAAACGCGTGATGACACCTCGAGGATGGCGCCTGCACTGGCCTCTATTCGCGCATCACTTTGTCCTGACAGGTCGCGTATCGATTTGGCATCGGCCTGGATTGCGGTAAGACACTGACCCAGTTCATCGTGGAGTTCCCGTGCCAGGTGCTTGCGTTCGTCTTCCTGTACTGTCAGTGATTTCTGTATGAGTTTGCGATTCTCTGCAAGCAATGCTCGCGCCTTTGCCTCCGCCGATTCAAGCTGCTGCGTTCTGCTCGAAACCTCGGTCACCATGCGGTTAAATGCTGTTGCCGTCCTGCCGACCTCGTCTGCGGCCTCGACCGGGATCTTGACATGATAATTACCCCTCCCGACTTCTGCGGCCGCATTGGCCAACATCCCCAGCCTGCGGGTAAGGCCCAGCCCGATGAGAATAGTTACGATCACGGTAAGGGTGATTTCAGCTGCTGCAATTGAAATACCCCGGAACCTCGACTCCCGGATTGCGTCGTCCATCAAACCGAGTGAGAAGCCCATCAATACCCGGCCCATGGGTTGACTGGCTACTGTTATTGCTTCTGCAACATCATAGTTCCCGTCAGTCACCAGCGCCGGATGCAGGTCCGGTAAAGGCAATTTTCCTGCAGGTGCCTTGCCAAGCCTGATGACAGGCTCATTATTTCTATCCATCACAACCAGGTAAGACAGTTCCTTGTACGTCATGATGTTCCGCAGGTATTCTTCCAGCGTGGCATAGTCCACGGCGACCATGTAATTTCCTGCTGTCTTTGCCAGTTGCTGGATGATACTTGAGGCAGTGTCTCGCAGACGGTCCGTGTGCGTGGTATGGATAATTGCAATCTGATTCCATACCAGCAACGAAAGCATGATGACCTCGATCGTCACGATACTTGCAATCAGGCGAAAGCGCAGCGAACTAAACGGCTTTATTCTTCCTTTCTGCATCGGATATTACTGAAGCAGCAGTTCATTGAGTCGCTCATAATCACGTACATCCGCGCTTCTGAATCCAGTGAAGCCGATATGCTTCAGCACAGATCTCCCCGCGGGAGTCTCCGACATCTTCATCAGCGCGGTGGTTATGTTCTCAACGCAAGGGGCAGGAAGCCAGGGCCCGGCGCTGATCGGGATATGCGGGGTTGTCTCCGAGCGGGCGATGATACGCGTGGCTTGCCTAAGCGTTTCACTCGCCGTTGCATAGGGAGGCTGCATGAGTCCGGATGCATCGGTAACTCCGTGATAGGAAGACAGCAGCGATGCAGCATGGGATGGTGTTACAACAAGCTCAAGATCTGTATCGGGATCAATACCGGCATCGGACAGGGTTTTTCTTATCAGAATCGCCGCCAGACTGAGGGGTTGAACAGTAGCCAGCTTCTTGCCCTTCAGATCTTGTATGGTCTGAATGCTACTCTGCCTGGGTACCACGATGACAGCCCACATGCCAGGTGAATC
>DAOVYA010000263.1 GCA_030635865.1 Gammaproteobacteria bacterium
CTCGCAATGACGGGATGGGTGGGCTCGCAATGACGGGATGGGTGGGTTCGCAATGAGGGGTTGGCCGCAGCTTGCAATGACGCCGGAATGCCTTCTCACCTGTACAATAGGTCTGGCAGGAGCGGATATGATCCGCGATAGATTGAAATAAGCATGATAGCCACGAATAAGCACACAGCAACTGCCTGGCCGGATTTCCTGGCGGCCCCTGATGCCTCCCTGCAAGACGTTATGCAAGGCCTGGAGCAATCGCAGTGGTGGACACCCGCTGCCTTGCAGCAGGGTCAGCAGATACAGTTGTCACTGCTGCTGCGCTGGGCCGCGACACAGGTACCCTGGTACCATTACCTGCAGGAACCGGTTGAAAAACTCAAGCACCTGGAATCAGAACCGGGATTGTTTTGGGAGTTATGGCAGACCTTGCCGATACTGACCAAGGAAGATCTGCGCAACTCCGCTCCGGAACTGCACGCGCGGAACCTGCCCGAATCACATCAGCCTGTCACTGTAATCAAGACCTCGGGTTCAACCGGAATCCCGGTAGAAGTTCTGACTACCCCACACACACGGTCACTATGGCAGGCACTGACCCTGCGCGAGCAACTGTGGCATGAGCGCGATTTTTCAAAGCGTCTCGGTGTTATCCGTAACCGTCCCAGGAGCAATCGTGACCCGGCAGGTCATTCATTCAGTTCCTGGGGAGCTCCCGTGTCCCGGCTCTACAACACAGGGCCTGCCTCGGCCATTCATATCGGTTACCCCGTTGATGTGCTGGCCAGATGGCTGACCCGCTTTAATCCACACTACCTGCTGGCCTACCCAAGTATCGTGGGCCCCCTGATGGATGAATTGTCAGCCGGTGATGGCAGGCCTGCTGCACTGGAAGAGATCCGCTTTATCTCGGAACCGCTCGACACGTCCCTGGTACAACGTCTGGCCGATGAATGGCAGGTAGCCTGCGCTGATATTTATACATGCAACGAGACAGGCAATATTGCCTTCCAGTGCCGGGAAAACGGCAGCCTGCATAGTCAATCCGAGGCGCTGCTGGTGGAGATCCTTGATGAGCAGGGCAGACCCTGTGAAACAGGCGAGACCGGCAGGGTCGTGGTGACTCCGTTACACAACCTCGCCATGCCCCTGCTGCGCTATGAACTGGGTGATTATGCGACCGTGGGTGCACCCTGTCCCTGCGGGCGTGGTTTGCCGGTCATACAACAGGTGCTGGGACGGGTACGTAACCTGGTGCGGACACCGGAGGGCAAACGCTACTGGCCGACGGCGCTGGGCAAGATCCGCTCTGTCACGCCCATCCGGCAGGCACAGTATGTCCAGACCGCTTTGAACACCATAGAGCTAAGGGTTAAACTGGAGCGGCCTTTGACCGCGGAAGAACAGCAAGAGGCGATCAAGTGTGTGCAGTATTCATTGAAATACCCCTTCCATGTCCGGATCGTGGGAGTGGATGAAATCGAACGTGGCCCGACAGGAAAATACGAGGAATTTCTGTCAAGACTGACGAGTTAAGAAATCTTTACTGCTTCGTCATTGCGAGCGAAGCGCGGCAATCTCATAAAGCTGGCAGAGGAGTCATTCTGCAAGAGATTGCCGCGTCACTGCGTTCCTCGCAATGACGGGGGCTCGTTATGACGGCGTATCATAAATTCGTTAAGATAATTTATAATGAGAGAGACAATGGATAACAGTGAAACATCAGCGAGCGTATCGGAGATCGATCTTAAACGGATCGAGAAGGCGCTGGAGTCAACACCCACGGTCGCCTATACCGCGCCACATGATTATCCGCATGGCGCCCCGATGTTCCAGTCAAGTCCCTGCGCAGAACGCGAACGGGTGGATGCTGACCAGATGCGTCTCTATATACACATCCCGTTTTGCAATTACGCCTGCTCTTTTTGCTGTTACGCGAAACGCGTCGGCGCAAATGTCGAACAAAAGACACGTTATGTGCAGGCATTGAAAAAAGAACTGGAGTGGGTGGAACCGGGTACCCCGCTGTCACAGTTTTTCATGGGTGGCGGTACACCAACCGCCTTGCCCCCGGAACTGCTGGATGAAGTGCTCGAGGCCATCGTCTCGCGCATGCCGTATTCCGGCGATGGCGTGCATACCGTGGAAACTTCCCCGGAGTCCATAACTGGTGAACATTTACGCGTGCTGAAGAACCGTGACGTGGGCCGCGTGAGCATGGGCATCCAGTCCATGCAGGAAGAGGTACTTGACACCGTGCGACGCGGCCATGGACAGGAGACAGCCCTCGATGCCTGCCAGGAAATTATTGATGCCGGCTTTATCCTGAATATTGACTTGATGTATGGCCTTCCCGGGCAGGAAGAAGACACTTTTTACCGGGATTTCGAGCTGGCTGCCAGGCAAGGTGTCCACGCGGTAACAGCCTATAACCTGCGCCTGAATGAATATACCGCGGTGGCCCGGACGATTGACGAGCATGACCGTTTTGACCTGGCACGCCTGGTCCGCTGGCGCCGTTTCGTTTGCGCTACAGCAAACGAATTTGGCTATACCCAGACCCGCTGGCATACCTTTAAGAAGATGGACAGCATCGCTGCCCGCCATCAGCGCCTGCCCGTGTCAGGCGAAGATCTGCGCGGCTATCAGCTGGGTATCGGCATGAGTGCACGTTCATCCCTGGGGCACGTGGTATACCGTAACCATAAGGGCCTGAATACCTACATGGAGCGTGTCGAGTCAGGACAAAGCCCGGTGGAAGAACAGATCACGTTGCGTGAAGATGATCTGAAGACCCAGTACATTGCGCGCACCCTCGGCGATGGCAATTCGCTGTCGTTTGACGACTACGAGGCGACGTTCGGCACACCGTTCACTGCCGATTTCAGGGATACCCTGCAACGTTTGCAATATGCCGGACTTGTCGAAGATGACAGCCGCGGTATGTCACTTACCAATACCGGCAAGCTTGTCTATGACCTGGTGACATTGTCATTTTACCCCGAGCATGCAAAGCAATGGTTGCTGGAACGCATGCCTGATTACCAGTTGCTGGAAGGAGCCGCTCAAACAGCGCAGATGACAACCCACTGATAGTTAGAGGTACCTCGTCATTGCGAGGAACGAAGTGACGAGACCTTTTCAATAAATGCACAGGCCTGTTCAGCGCCATCCAGTGCAAGCTGATGCCGGGGCGCC
>DAOVYA010000284.1 GCA_030635865.1 Gammaproteobacteria bacterium
TTGATCCCGACAAACACGAAACGCGTCCGATGCGCTCCAAGGAAGAGGCGAATGACTACCGTTACTTCCCCGATCCGGATCTGTTGCCGGTTGAACTGGACGCGGCATTTATAGAGAGTGTACGGCAGGCTTTGCCGGAACTGCCCGATGCCAGGAAACAGCGTTTTATCGATGACTACAGCTTGTCTGAATATGATGCGGGCGTGCTGACCGCAACCCGGGAGATGAGTGACTATTTCGAGGCTGTTGTTAAACGGGCAGAAGGCCAGGGGAAGCTTTCAGCTAACTGGGTAATGGGTGAATTGTCCGGGGCATTGAACAAGAGCGACATCAGTCTTGCAGACAGCCCGGTATCGGCAGAAGCCCTTGGTGGCATGTTGCTGCGTATTGAAGATGGAACGATTTCCGGGAAAATCGCCAAGCAGGTGTTTGAAGCCATGTGGAGTGGTGGCGGCACAGCTGACGAGGTGATTGAAGACAAGGGCTTGAAACAGATATCCGATTCCTCTGCGATTGAAGGCATTATCCAGGATGTGCTGGACAACAGCCCGAAGCAGATTGAGCAATACAAAAATGGCCAGGAAAAGGTATTTGGTTATTTTGTTGGCCAGGTTATGAAGGCCACCCAGGGCAAGGCCAATCCGAAACAGGTGAATGAGCTGCTCAGGAAGAAACTGGATAGTTGATACGTCGTCATTGCGCCTCCCCTCCGTCATTGCGAGCAAAGCGAAGCAATCTCCCGAATCTGGCAGCGGATCTCAGGTGTGCTCCTGAACGAGATTGCCGCGTCACTTTGTTCCTCGCAAAGACGAGGATTACCTGTCCGCGTCACTGCGTTCCTCGCAATGACGGGGTTTATTCATTCGTCATAGGTTTCTTGCATGAAAATCGTCGCTGATGAGAATATCCCCTGTGTAGAGAGGGCATTTGCCTCCCTGGGCGATGTTGAACTGCTCCCGGGGCGGAGCATGCGGTCTGAGCAGGTCCGGGATGCTGACATCCTGCTGGTGCGTTCGGTGACCCGTGTGGATGAAGGCCTGCTGGCGGGCTCAAAAATCCGTTTTGTTGGCTCGACGACCATTGGTTTTGACCATATCGACCGGACATACCTCGAGAGCCGGGGTATTGGCTTCTCAACAGCCCCGGGCAGCAATGCCATATCGGCTGCAGAATATGTCATTAGCGCCCTGATGGTTCTTTCAGAGCGAAACAGCTTTAATCTCGAGGAGAAAACAGTCGGCATCATTGGTTGTGGCAACGTTGGTTCACGGGTGCTCGAAAAATTGTCTGCGCTTGGTGTTCAATCCCTGGTAAATGATCCGCCTTTAAAAGTGCAGGGCGGTCATGATGAGTATGTTGAACTGGGTGCCCTGTTGCAGGCCGACATTATTACTGTTCATGTTCCACTGGTGTCAGACGGTGATCATCCTACGTTTCATCTCCTTGACAAGGACTTCCTCGAGCAGTTAAGGCCGGGTGCAATTCTGATCAATACCGCGCGCGGCGCAGTTGTTGATAATCATGCGCTTGATGACTTGCTTGATCGTCGCAGTGAACTATCGGTTGTGCTTGATGTTTGGGAAGGCGAACCGGATATCAGTGTGTCGTTGCTGGAAAAAGTGACGCTGGGTACACCGCACATAGCAGGCTACAGCCTGGACGGAAAACTGCGGGGTACGGAAATGATTTACAACGCCGCGTGTAATTATTTTCAGCGCCCATTGCAGTGGAGTGTTGTAAATGAGTTGACTGCCGGTCGTCCGGTAGACCCGGGAAATTTCATTGTTGATGATGTGGCCGGTAATGTACGCAGGGCTGTTCTGGATTGCTATGATGTTCGTGATGATGATGAACGGCTACGCGCTATCCTGTCACTGCCACGACAGGATCGACCATCCTGCTTTGATCGCTTGAGGAAAGAGTACCCGGTCCGGCGTGAGTTTCAGACAAGGAAAATTGTCGGAGCAGGTATCGATAAAGCATCGCAAGCTGCCTTGGGGGGGCTTGGTTTTGCACTTGAGTAAGAGCGCGGCGTGTGTTTTTTATCGTTGGCTGCAAACCTGGCAATCAGGGTCCCGTTTCAGTTTCAGTGTGCGCCATTCATGGCTTAAACCATCAAATACCAGCAGTCGCCCGACCAGGGTTTGTCCCAGTGACAGGATGACCTTTAATGCTTCCATCGCCTGCAGTGAACCGATAATTCCGGTGATCGGGGCGAGCACCCCTGTGTCTGAGCAGGCTTCATCTTCTTCCTCACCTTCTTTATACAAGCAATTGTAACAAGGGCTTTTTTTATCACCCAGGTCAAAGACGGAAAGCTGGCCTTCCATACGGATTGCGGCCGCGGTGATCAGCGGGGTGCGGAGTCTTACGCACGCGCTGTTGATGGCAAACCGGGTTGCAAAGTTATCGCTGCAGTCGAGTACTACACCGGCCAGCTTGACCTCTTCATCCAGCAGTTGATCGTGTAGTTTTTCTGCGATTGGCGTAACGCGTATTCCCGGGTTAATCATCGCCAGGGTCTGCTGTGCCGAGTCAGCCTTGTTTTGTCCGATGTCTGTATCGTGATGTAAAAGCTGACGCTGCAGGTTTGAGAGCTCAACCACATCATGATCAACAATTACCAGGTGACCGACACCGGCCGCTGCAAGATACATGGCGGCCGGTGAACCAAGTCCACCGGCACCAATTATTAATGCGCGTGCCGAGAGCAGTTTTTCCTGTCCCGCTATATCAACCTGCGGCAACATAATCTGTCGGCTGTAGCGGAGTAGTTGGTCATCGTTCATGAATAATTAACCCTGTAATTGCGAGCTCACCAACCCTGTCATTGCGAGTTCACCAACCTCGTCATCGCGAGTTCACCAACTCTGTCATTGCGAGTTCACCAACTCTGTCATTGCGAGCGAAGCGCGGCAATCTCATGAAGCTGGCAGCGGACTTGGGGTGTTCTCATTACGAGATTGCCGCGTCACTTCGTTCCTCGCAA
>DAOVYA010000299.1 GCA_030635865.1 Gammaproteobacteria bacterium
GAATCATCCAGCTTGTTTGAAGGGGTTCGTGAAACACTGGAGGCGCTCAAACAACGAAATCTGATGCTCGGGGTTGCGACAGGCAAGGCGCGTCGAGGTCTTGAAAGGGTGCTTGATGAAACCGGGCTGGGCAGTTTTTTTGATGCGACCCGCTGTGCAGATGAAGCGCTCTCGAAACCGCACCCGCAAATGCTGCTGGAGTTGATGGAAACACTTGATGTGACACCAGGGCGGACACTGATGGTTGGTGATACCGAGTATGATATGGAAATGGCAACCAATGCCGGTGCCGGGAAGATAGCCGTGAGTTCCGGGGTGCATACCGAGGAACGTCTGCAGCGGCATACACCGCTGGTTTGCCTGAACAGGATTATGGATATGCCGGCCTGGCTGGAAGACGCTGGCCTGATCCCGGAATAGTACAACCGTTTTACGCTACAGGTGACAATATGTCGGATATAGATTCATCAAAGACTCCTGATCAGGATAACTGGCATCGGGACGTCGTTAACAAGCTGGCTTTTGCAGCCATTAATGAGCAGCGCCGTGCACGCCGCTGGGGTATCTTTTACAAGGGGCTGCTGGCCTTGTATTTAGTGGCTCTGTTCGTTGTGTACCTGCCTGCAGACTGGATTTCACTGGAAAGCATCAGTGAAAAACATACGGCACTGGTTGAGTTGAATGGTGCAATTTCGGATTCATCAGAGGCCAGTGCAGATAACGTCATTGGGGGCTTGCGTGACGCCTTCGAAGACGAGAATACAGCGGGTGTGATCATTCGCGCCAATTCTCCGGGCGGCAGTCCTGTGCAGTCGGCCTATATCTATAGTGAGATAAACCGGCTCAGGAAGTTGTATCCGGACATACCTGTCTACGGGGTAGTGACCGACATATGTGCCTCCGGTTGTTATTACGCCATTTCAGCTACCGATGATATCTATGTCGACAAGGCAAGTATCGTCGGGTCTATCGGCGTACGCATGGACAGTTTCGGTTTTGTCGATACCATGGAAAAGCTCGGTGTTGAGCGCCGTTTGTACACCGCCGGTGAGAGCAAGGGTTTCCTTGATCCGTTCCTGCCCAGCAAAGAATCAGATCGCGAGCATGTTGCGAAGCTTTTAGGCGGGATCCACAAGCAATTTATCAATGCCGTCAAGGAAGGCAGGGGTGATCGTCTAAAGGAAAATCCTGATATGTTTTCCGGCCTGGTCTGGACAGGCGAGGAAAGTGTCGAGCTGGGTATGGCGGATGCGATTGGCAGTTCCGGTTACGTTGCCCGCGAAATCATTGGCGAGGAAGAAATCGTTGACTTCACCCAGGAGCCTGATCTGCTCGAACGAATCACTGACCGTATCGGTGTAGCAATGGCAAGGGCCATGAGTGGAATGGTCACGACCCGCTTCGGGATGGTGCATTAATCTCGTAATTGCAAGTCGCGCCACTGACGCGGACAAACAACCCCCCGTCATTGCGTCTTCCCCTCCGTCATTGTGCCTCCCCCTTACGTCATTGCACCCCAAGAGTACTTCCTCAGGATGGCTACGCCATCCTTCAGGGCGCGGCGAAGCGAAGCAATCTCCTGAATCTGGCAGCGGAGCCAGGTGCGATCCAGAACGAGATTGCCGCGTCACTGCGTTCCTCGCAATGACGGACTATGCTGGCGCGACTCGCAATGACGGAATACCTGTCAAAGGTATCTGTGATCTCAGGGCAGAACAATTCCCGCCTTGCGCAGCATTGTCGTTAGTTCGATTAATGGCAGGCCTACCAGCGCGGTCGGGTCATCACCTTCCATACGCTCAAACAGGGTAATCCCGAGACCTTCTGATTTAAAACTCCCGGCACAGTTATAGGGCGTGTCAGCTCGCAGGTAATTTTCTATCTGCTCCTCGTCCAGTTGCCGGAACTGAACATTGAAAGGGATGACCTTGACATCGGCTGTATCGGTTTCTGTATTCAGCAAGCACAGTCCGGTATGAAAGCATACGTTTTTACCCGAGAGATATTTTAGCTGCTCAACGGCTTTTTCATGTGTCCCTGGTTTGCCCAGGATGTCATCGCCCGTGGTTGCCACCTGGTCCGACCCGATGATCAAGCCTCTGCGGGAAGCACCGATGGCACGAGCCTTTGCCTCGGAGAGTCGTCGCACCAGTGCGGGTGGTTTTTCACCGGGATGCGCGGATTCATCAATTTCGGGCGCGGCTGTAGTGAACGCAATCCCAATGCGTTCCAGTAATTCTCTCCGAAAAGGTGATGTTGAAGCCAGGATGAGCGGCAGCCGGATCGTTGTACTATTCATGGGTCTGGAGTGTATCCCGGTAGTGCGTATGGCCAGGTTGCGTGGATTAATCATGCCAGACTATACGGGGCTCCCTGTTAACAGGAAACTGCCGGATTATCAGTGATTTCTTTTTGACAGTGCTGTTGTCAGGCTTTAATATAAGAGGATTATGATAGACCACTTGCCAGATCGCCTTGATCTGATGGCGACCGCTGATGCGGGGCGCGTACTACAGGGCCGGATATCCCTGGCGAGGCTGAAGCGGGTATTGCCGGCCTTGATGTCGACCGCAGGCGAGTTACAGGTTGACCTGGAACTGGGTAAGGATACGGACGGCACGCATTACCTGGCAGGTTCCCTGCAAGGTGATGTGACATTGAAATGTCAACGTTGCCTGGGAAGCATGATTCTGCCGCTGGATGTGAAATTACGTCTTGGTTTGATTCGTGACAAGGATACCATGAACGATCTGCCGGGTTGGTATGAGCCGTTGATCGTATCTGCTGAACCGGCGGATATTGCAGATATCCTGTCAGACGAAGTATTGCTGGCCCTGCCGATTGTACCCCTGCA
>DAOVYA010000022.1 GCA_030635865.1 Gammaproteobacteria bacterium
CAGCAGGAGGTAGACAGAACAACGGCCCAGGCCAGCCATGAGTCAGTACTGCTGGACGCGGCTTCAATGGGACCGATTAGTGCCCAACTCCCTATGGTTGCCCCGACGAGAAAAGCGGCCACTGCAATTCTTGAATAGATGCGCAGCATGACTCTTTCCAGACAATGAATGGCTGTCCAGTTTGGCTCATCCCGGTCAGGCTTTACCCTGTTTTTATCCCTTATATTCTGAAGGTCGGTAACCGATGCACCACCCATACAATAGGCAATGAGTCGCGCGAAGGTCGGCATAAACCCCATATCAATAAGCATCTGCAGCATCATTAGTGAGCTGAACAAATACCAGACCACAATATCGCCCTCCGGCAACTGCGTGAGGACAAGCGGTAACAACAAGGCAAGCCCCAGCGCGCGAACCAGCAGGTTGCCCCAGGTCATAAAGACAGGCGAGTTCCAGAGTCTCTGTATCATGACATTTTCTTGCTACTTGACAGGTACATCCGTCACAGAAAGGGCAAGCGTAACGGGGCAGCCAGCCGATTGCCAGAGACCCGTACACGGACCAGGCAGAAAATCCGGGACACCTGCAGTATCATTATCGGCAGTTCCTGGTAAATCACCCGGCCCTTGTCATTCAGGATTTTGGATATTAGCAGAAGATGAATATTTTCAGCCCGATGGCCACCGGAAACGGCGCACATGTCATCCACCAGATGCTGCAAGCCGGCATTCCAGGCTACAAGGTCTGTTCGTTCAACCCGTGGTGGACTATTGTCCCTCCCGCACTGTCCCTGCTCTGCAGGACCCCGCGCCATGGCATCGTCCACACCACCCCGGATCACGCAATCTTCAATGCCCGCAAGGATGTACCGCTGGTTATCACTTTTCATAACTACGTACTGGACGCCTACATGGCGGACTACAGCAGCCCCGTGCAGCGTCTCCACTATGCTACCGACCTGAAATGGTTTACAGA
Source organism: Gammaproteobacteria bacterium (assembly GCA_030635865.1). GTDB lineage: Bacteria > Pseudomonadota > Gammaproteobacteria > UBA9214 > UBA9214 > UBA9214. The sequence goes on from DAOVYA010000022.1 coordinate 976, forward strand.
AAGAGCCTGCCGGCGTGCTGATGTAATCACCGCAGTCAGCAGGTTCACGGCCCAACTGGTCAATACTGAACTGTGTCTGCAGAAAAATATCCGTGTTATTTACAACGGCATCAATGAACAAGGGTTCTCACCCGCAAAAACCGGGCAGCGTTCAGGCAAAACCGTCAAGGTACTGTTTAGCGGGAACCTGTCCCGCAGAAAGGGTGCCAACCTGCTGCCCGGGATACTGAAACAACTGAATCCCGGAGTAGAATTGATATATACAACAGGCCTGCGCTGCAAGCACCGCCTGCCTGAACACCCTTCACTGTCCTGTGTGGGGCAGGTGCCGTACACTGACATGCCGGAATTGTACAGGCAGGCGGATCTGCTACTGTTTCCCACAGTCCGCGAAGGCTTCGGACTGGCCGCGGTCGAAGCCATGGCCTGCGGCCTGCCGGTAGTCGCTACCGACTGCTCTTCAATCCCGGAACTTGTGGTTGATGGCAAGGGCGGTTTTCTTTGCCCGGCGGGAGATACAAAACAATTTGCAGCACGGATCAATGAACTGGCTGATTCAACCACCTTGCGCCGCCAAATGGGTGACTATAACCGCGCAAGGGTCGAGGAGAAATTTACCCTGCAGCGCATGGTCAATGAATATCGCGAATTATTCGAGGAGACCCTGGGTGATTGCTGATGCTTCCCGGGAACCCCCGTTGTCCATTGCGGACCCATGGCAGCTGTTCATGGGCCCCGGTATCCATCACTGACCCGCGCAGGCATGCAACAGCAAAGCTCCTGTTATTTTCCATGCATTCAATCCTAGTACTGACATCAACCTACCCGCGCTGGAAAGGCGACACCGAGCCTTTGTTTGTGCACTACCTCTGCAAGCAGCTCAGCAGCGAATACCGGGTAATCGTCCTTGCCCCGCACTACCCCGGCGCTAAACATTTCGAGGACATGGACGGAATCCTGGTACACCGTTACCGGTATTTTTTCCCGATTGCCGAGCGGCTGGCCTACGACGGGGGGATTATTCAAAACCTTAAAAACAATCGCCTGAAACTGCTGCTGGTCCCGTTTTTCCTGCTCAGCCAGTTGATTCGCATCCCGGCCCTCTGCAGGAAATACAAAATCAGCCTGATCCATGCCCACTGGGTCATCCCGCAGGGTCTGCTGGCATTACTGGCAAGACCACTGATATCCGGGAAAATAAAGATCCTCAGCACATCCCATGGCGGCGATCTTTTCTCCCTGCAAGGCGGCGGATTACAGGCACTGAAAAGGTTTGTTTTTCGCCGTTCTGATCATGTCACGGTCGTCAGCACCGCCATGCTGGACTACCTCAGGCAGATCGGCTGCAACACCGATAATGTATCGGTGCAATCCATGGGCGTTGATTTAACCGGGCACTTTGTGCCGGACGCCCGGCCAGCAACACCGAACAACCTGGTCTACGTCGGAAGGCTGGTTGAGAAAAAAGGAGCTGCAACCCTGCTTGGAGCTATCCATCTCCTGAAGGCCGACTACCCGGACCTTCACCTGACCATGGTCGGTGATGGCCCCGAGAAACCTGCCCTGGAAAAACTGGCGGCAGAATTCGGCGTAACCGCACACATTGACTTTGCCGGTTCGCAACCCAACGAAAACGTCCCGCAATACTACCAGTCTGCAGGAATTGCCATCGTCCCCTCCATCATTGCAGCAGATGGTGACCAGGAAGGACTCGGACTGGTCGCCGTTGAGGCGCTGGGCTGTGGTTGTGTAACGATTGTTTCCGACTTGCCGGCATTACGGGATGTTGTCAGCGATGGCGAGAACGGCTTGGTGTTTCACGCCACCGACGCGGCTGACCTGGCAGAAAAGATCCGGCGCCTGCTTGAGGATGCATCGCTCTACAATCGGCTGGCCAGCGCCGCACGTCAATCGGTTGTTGACCGGTTTGACTGGAAACAGGTTGGCGCTCATTACCGGGCCATCATCAATCAAAATCTTACCCGGGACTAGGGGCCGGTTTTGCCCGCATTTTGACGTCCTGGACAGACCGGTTCCGCGCCTGGATGCAACTGGATTTTATTAAAGTTCTAGCGCTAAAAGTCGAAAACATGACAAGCAGGCAAACATTTCCGGTGATCCTGTCTGACGGGGACTAAATAATTGATTTCTTATGGAAAAATCAGTGATATCAGGTTGACAAAGCTGAAAAAAGTTGTAATTTTAGGCTCAGCCGAGCATGCAGACAGCTTGCCTGGATTACGGGACAGCCGGACATGGATCACAGTAATTAACATTTGTTTCATTACAGTGCATTAAGCTATGGCCTCAACTAATCCTACAGTACATCTCAGCGGCCTTGCACGCAGGCTGGTCATGGACGGACTCCTGGAAGAAATGGAGGCCACACAGGCCCATGAAGCGGCACTGAAAAAACGCACTCATTTCGTACGCTACCTGGTTGAGAACAAGATCCTGAAAGGCCGGGACATCGCCTGGTCCGGTTCACAGGAGTTCGGTGTACCCCTGCTCGACCTCACCACGGTAGATATGGAATCTGCGCCGATCAAGCTGGTGAGTGAAAAGCTTATCCAGCAGCATAACGCCCTGCCCCTGTTCAGGCGCGGCAATCGCCTGTTCATCGCAGTGTCGGACCCAACCAACCTGGGTGCGATCGATGAGTTCAAGTTTCATACCGGCATCAACACCGAGGCGGTACTGGTCGAGGAAGAACAGCTCCAGAAGACGATTGAGTCGGCCCTTGACGCCATGGACACCACCATGTCCGAACTCATGGATGCCGACCTCGATAACCTGGACATCAGTTCCGGTGAGGATGAAAGCAAGGACGGAGATATCTCCGAATCCGATATTGATGACACACCGGTTGTGCGGTTCGTTAACAAGGTACTGCTGGATGCCATCAACAAGGGCGCATCTGATGTTCACCTGGAACCCTACGAAAAGGAATTCCGTGTCCGCTTCCGCAGTGATGGTGTGTTACACGAAATTACCTCGCCGCCACGTTCGCTGGCGATGCGAATTATTGCGCGCCTCAAGGTCATGAGCCGCATGAATATCGCCGAGCGCCGGGTTCCGCAGGACGGTCGCATCAGGATGAACCTGTCCAAGAACCGGGCCATTGATTTTCGTGTAAATACACTGCCGACCCTCTACGGAGAAAAAGTGGTCCTGCGTATCCTTGACGGCAGCGCGGCACAAATCGGCGTGGATGCACTGGGTTTTGAAGAGGAACAGAAAAAGCTTTTCATCGAAGCCATCAACAAACCGTATGGAATGGTTCTGGTCACCGGGCCGACCGGTAGTGGTAAAACAGTGTCCCTGTATACCGGGCTCAATATGCTCAATACGATTGACCGGAATATTTCCACCTGCGAGGACCCGGTTGAAATCAATGTTCCCGGTATCAACCAGGTAAATGTAAACAACAAGGCAGGACTTGACTTTTCAGTGGCCCTGCGCGCCTTTTTGCGCCAGGATCCGGACATCATCATGGTCGGTGAGATTCGCGACCTGGAAACTGCAGAGATTTCGGTAAAGGCTGCACAAACGGGCCACCTGGTGCTGTCCACCCTGCACACCAACGATGCGCCACAAACACTGACACGCCTGGCAAATATGGGAGTTCCTGCCTATACCATTGCTTCTGCGGTCCACCTGATCATGGCCCAGCGCCTTGCGCGCCGCCTGTGCAACAAATGCAAAAAAGAACAGGACATCCCCAGGGAAACCCTGCTCAAGGCAGGATTCACGGAAGACCAGTTGACAGATGATCTGAAAGTTTTCGGGGCCGTCGGTTGCGACAGTTGCACAGCTGGCTACAAGGGACGCGTTGGCATCTATCAGGTAATGCCCGTGTCAGAAATAATGGGAAAAATTATTATGGAAGGGGGTAATTCCATGCAGCTCGAAGAACAGTCAAAGGCTGAAGGTGTAGCAGACCTCAGGGAATCGGGCCTGAAAAAGGTCGCAGACGGAATTACCAGCCTGGAAGAAATAGATCGCGTCACCAAGGACTAAAACATGGCAACTAAAGCAATCAAACAACCGGATATTTTTCTCTGGACCGGTACTGATAAACGCGGCATCAAGGTAAAGGGCCAGGCACGCGGATCAAGCCCTTCCCTGATCAAGGCCGACCTGCGCAAACAGGGTATCAAGCCCCTCAAGGTCAAAAAGAAAAGCAAGCTATTTGATTCCGCCGGCAAGACAAAAATCATCCCCAAGGATATTGCTGTTTTCTTCCGGCAGCTGGCAACCATGATGGCTGCCGGCGTCCCGCTTGTGCAGGCATTTGATATCATCGGGCGCGGACATGAAAACAAGGGGATGCGCGACCTGATCCTCAAGATCAAATATGAAGTCGAATCGGGAACCACCCTTGCTGAAACACTGGGAAAACACCCGCTGCACTTTGATGCCCTCGTTGTAAACCTTGTAGGCGCCGGTGAGCAGGCAGGTGTACTGGAATCGCTGCTCGACAAAATCGCGACATACAAGGAAAAGACCGAACTGCTGAAGGCCAAGATAAAAAAAGCCATGTTTTATCCCATGGCGGTCATGATTGTTGCTGTAATTGTTACGTCTATCCTGCTTATATTTGTTGTTCCACAGTTTGAGCAGCTGTTCACCAGCTTTGGTGCAGACCTGCCTGCCTTTACACGCGTTGTCGTTAACATGTCCGAGTTTCTGCAGGAGTACTGGTGGCTCGTTTTTGGTATTGTCATCGGCAGCGTTGTCGGCTTGCTCCAGGCAAAAAAACGTTCGCGTGCATTCAACCGCGGACTGGACCGGATGATACTGAAACTACCGATCATCGGCCCGATTATGGTCAAGGCCGCCCTCGCCCGTTACGCACGGACCCTGGCCACCATGTTTGCTGCCGGCGTGCCGCTGGTGGAAGCACTGGAATCGGTTGCCGGTGCGACAGGTAATGTTGTGTATTCCGATGCTGTACTCCAGATCCGTGACAGTGTGGCCACCGGCCAGCAACTGCAGTTCGCCATGAACCAGACCGGGCTGTTCCCGAATATGATCGAACAGATGGTTGCCATTGGCGAGGAATCGGGTGCGCTGGACAACATGCTGAACAAGGCAGCCGACTTCTACGAACAGGAAGTGGATGATGCCGTCGATGCCCTGAGCAGCCTGCTGGAACCTATCATCATGTCAATCCTTGGCATCCTTATTGGTGGCCTGGTCGTGGCAATGTATTTACCGATCTTCAAGATGGGCGCCGCAATCTAGGGAAGCTCTGATTAATTAACGAAACTCCGTCACTTCGTTCCTCGCAATGACGTAAAAAAATAGCCCATGGACGTATTGCAGCTGCTTGAATCCTCACAGCTCTTCATGATTATAACAAGCGGTGCTTTTGGGCTGGTTGTGGGCAGTTTCCTGAATGTGGTCATCCATCGCGTCCCGATCATGCTGCACAGGAGCTGGACGCGCGATTGCCGGGAGCACCTGGAGCCGGGCTCACAGGATATACAGGCAACCGATACTTACAACCTGGTTACACCTGCTTCGCGCTGTCCGAGATGTGATCACCGCATCAGTGCATTCGAAAACATCCCGGTGCTGAGCTACCTGTTCCTGAAAGGACGCTGTTCCGGCTGCGGCACAGCAATTTCATTGCGTTACCCTGCTGTAGAGATTGTAACGGCCATCCTTTCGGTTATCACGGTGCTCCACTTTGGCTACAGCATACAATCACTGGCTGCACTTGCTTTTACCTGGACAATGATCCCGTTGTTCCTCATCGACTTTGACACACAGCTACTGCCTGACACGATCACCCTGCCATTGCTCTGGGCAGGCCTGCTTGCCAGTCTTTTCAACCTGTTTGTGGACAGCCAGACCAGTATTATTGGCGCGGTTGCCGGTTATCTTTCACTCTGGTCCATATACCAGCTCTTCAAGCTGGCCACCGGCAAGGAAGGTATGGGTTTTGGTGACTTTAAATTACTTGCAGCAATTGGCGCATGGCTTGGGTGGCAGGCCCTGCCGGTGGTTATCCTGTTCTCATCTGTCGTTGGCGCTGTTATGGGAATCACGCTGATCCTGTTCAAGGGCCGTGATCATAGTCAGCCGATGCCGTTTGGCCCTTTCCTTGCGGCAGCCGGATGGATTACCCTGCTCTGGGGAGACGACTTTATTAACTTCTACCTGGGATAACCCGCATATTGACTGCCGCAAGGCACACACTGGTAATCGGACTGACCGGCGGGATTGGCAGTGGCAAGAGCACTGTCGCCAGTGGTTTTGGCAGGCTGGGTGTCCCGCTGATCGATGCCGACCTGATTGCCCGGGAACTGGTCGAACCAGGAAAGGCCGCACTTGAAGAAATCCGCGCCGTTTTTGGACCGGAGTGTTTGACGACGGAAGGCCGGCTTGACCGCACCTGGATCAGTGAGAAAATATTTGCCGATGAGAAATTACGGCGCCAGCTTGAAGCCATTCTCCACCCCAAAATTAGCAAGCGCATCAAAGCCTTAATAGCCGACGTCCAGGCTGCCTATTGTATCGTGGTGATCCCGCTGCTCCTGGAAACCGGCCAGCAAAACCTGGTGGACCGCATCCTCGTCGTCGATACCCCCGAGAATGAACAAATTAAACGGGTTGCCGCAAGAGACAAGCTGTCACACAATGCAGTTATCAGGATCATGGACACACAGGCAACCCGTGAAGCCCGGCTGGCAGCCGCTGATGATATTATTGTTAACGACAGCGATCTGGAAACGCTGACAAGTCATATACGATCACTGCATCACCGTTATCTGGAACTATCAAATGGCAACTAGCACAGGGTCATCAATTGCGAATCAACAACCCGCAGGGGCGCCCGTTGTACCGGAAAAAAAAGTAAAACAGAAAGAAGCAGCTGCCGGAAAAGTGCTGTATGAACAACCGCTCAACGAACGGATCAGAACATTCCTGCGACTGGAGTACCTGTTCAAGCAGGCTGCATACCACCTGAAACGCAGTTCAGAGTGGGACAGCCGCGCCACCTTGGACTGCATCCTTGAAATACTCACGGTTTTCGAAAATACCAATCTCAAGTCCGAAGTGTTCAAGGAACTGGAACGCCATTCCATCAACCTGAAGCGGCACGAACATAACCCGGACATCGACCATGGACATCTCACCACGCTGCTTGATGACATTCAGCAGAAAATGGACGCCATGCACGAGATCGATGGCCAGGTTGCGCGTGACCTGAAGAACAGTGAGTTCCTGATCAGTATTCGCCAACGCAGCGCCATACCGGGCGGCACCTGTGATTTCGACCTGCCGGCATACCACTACTGGCTGCAACAACCTGCTAAAACCCGCAGCCAGGATCTTGCGCTTTTTTTGAATCACTTCGATCAAATCGGGCAGGCCATACAACTGGTGATGATACTGATACGCAACAGCACACCGATGCAGCCCATGCTTGCCACCGCCGGCCTGTACCAACGCACATTTGATCCAAACATGCCGTTCCAGCTGGTCAGAATCAAACTCGCGAAGGGGCTGCCCTACTTTGCAGAACTGAGTGGTGGAAGACACCGTTTTACTGCCCGTTTCATGGAGTTTTCCAGCCTGAAAGGCCGTGCAATGCAAACCGACCAGGACATTGAATTCGAACTCGCCTGTTGCGTTATTTAAGCGGTAAAGAGCCCGTGAACAAGCCTGCCGCCCCAGTCAAAACCGTACACTGCCCTACTTGCAAAAAAGCAGTGGACTGGAATGAAGAGCACCGCTGGCGCCCCTTCTGCAGTGAACGCTGCAAGTTGATCGACCTGGGCACCTGGTTTGATGAAAGTAACCGTCTTCCAGGGGACACGACTGCAACTGCCGACCTTGATTCGGATAACTAGTTCCTTTTGCCACAGAAGTCACAGAGGACTCAGAGAAAACCCAATCTCGCGCAAAGCTTCCGCTCCTGCTCACGCCCCTTACCTACATCCCTGTAGGCAAAGGCGCAGAGAAAAGCAAGATCAATGAATGTCTCCTTTAGCCAAGAGTTGCCGTTCCACGCACATAGAAAACACTACTGATGCGGGGCCCATGATCGGCGACTACCGGCCATAACACGACATTCGCATATTTCATGCGAACGGCAACTTATCTCTTGGAAACAGTCATTCAACAGTAACAATGCGCACTAAAAACACGATGAAGATAAATACACCGTGGTAGCAGGTCAGATTCACCCGGGGCCAGGAAATCCAGCGGCTCGAGCACCACATGCGTGTTGCAGTCGCGGTACGGCGTCTTGAGCTGGTAGCGCACCCAGCCCCGGGTGGTCAGTGACAGGCGTTGCTCGGCGATCGCCGGCTTCGTGATGTAACGGCACAGCCGCTCAAGCTTTTGCCGCTCGTGGGCCGCAGCGGCCACCCCGGGCACAAACCCAGCATGTAAATGCGCCTGCTCACCAAGGGGGCCAAATTGGACAAGGTTTATGGCAGCTACAGCGGGTCAGCTATGTTGGACAATGGCAAAGTGATCACGTTCAGCAATATGACGGGCTTCGCCGAAGAGGTCTATATTCGCTGGTAGTGATGCTGGGCGGGAAAACCAGATCTACAACAAGCTGGCTGGGCAAGGCGCAGCCGAAGGGGTGATCGGTACAGGATAGCGGATTGCCAACTGGGCAAGCTGATGCCTGAGAGCCTCGATCTGGCGTGGCAAAAGACGGTTTTTGGCGGCCCGCAGGACAAAGGTGGGGACCCAGATATTGGGGCGGGAAACACTGACATAGTGGACCAGAAAAAATGGTGTGAGACGAGCATCGCGCACGGCCAATTCGGGCGGCGTGCTTAGCACAGGACCAAAGATCCAGGCACCGTCGTCCACACGAGCATCGCCGTGGAGCAGGTGCCAGGCGACGGCGTCAAAGGGTTTAAAAGACCGCAGATAGGTCATTGTGGCACTGACAAAAAGAAATTTTCCGGTGATCTGCACGGTCTGGTTTTGTGTGGTGGTGTGCAACAATTGGCTTTTGACAATACCGGGAATCCACTGGGCAAAGGATTCACCGTGGCGGAACAGGCACCAGGCCAGGTCGCGACGTGTGCCTTTAATCAAGGCGGTACCACGGACAGAAAAATTACCGCTGGGCATTTTGCGCACATCAACAAGGGTAGCGCCGCGCTGCAGCGCTTGCCACTCGTCTTTTGTGTGGGGTGCCAGCGGCGCAGGGAGCGTCGGGCTGGTGGTGGGCTCCGATGCGTATGCGGTGCAGACCCACGCAGGCAAGGTTATCAGCACGCACAGTGCCAACTTGATCAGCCTTTTCGACCCACTATTTTGGTTTGCGCTTGTCAAATCGTTTCCCATGTATTGATTAGTTGGAGTATAGGAAGCATAACCCGCGCATCTCAAAAGTATCCATCCGGGTAAAGGCTGTTGCGCGCACTTTCCCACGACTAAATAACTGACTCCCCTCGCTCTTTACGAAGATAGCCCAACCTTAGTCCGATAACCGAGCAGATCAGGCCTGCCTCAGACCCCGTGCAATAATCAAGCGCCAGTGTTCACCAGAGTCTACCGTGCTGACCTGTTCAAATTGATCTCTAGCCCAGCTAACTGTCATCGGCTCCAGTGATAGGTCGATGTGGTCCACATAACCTCGTTTACGAATCAGGAATTGATAAAGGCGAACCAGCAATTGATGCCAGTAGCTGTCACCCTGGTGGATAACACCGCCGATCGCTGGAGGGAAATAGCCAACAATCAGTAACCCGTCATCCTTGAGAATCCGGGCCACTTCAGCAATCACTTTTTGGGGATCAGGAAAATGGCGCCATGCCCCAAGGGAGGCCACAGTATGAAAAGATCCATCGGCGAATGGCAGTTGCGTTGCGTCCGCCTGAATTGCGTTTATTTTGGACTCGCGCTGCTGTAACAAGCGCAGAGACTCTAGCGATATATCTGTACCGAGTACTTCAAAACCTTTACGGAACAAGATATTGCTCAATAAGCCGGTACCACAACCAAGATCAAGTACTAACGTGTCTTTTTCTCTACCCTTATAGCTTTCACGCAATATTTTGGTGATATTGCTCGCGTGCACTTTGTGAGTCACAAAGCACTGGTCGTATATCGGGGAGATGCGGTCATAAAACTCTTGGTTGGATTTACTGACTAAAGCCACCGCCAAGACCTTGACCCATAACCGAATGCTAGCCATGGCTCTTGCGAACGTAATAGATTCGAACCGGGAACAGGGAAACGCGGCTTACTTTAGTATAGGTCATCACCATATTATCCAAATCCCGAAGGTATGACCCCAAAGCTATCGGACGGCAATGCGGTGCGTAACCAGCAAACAGAGAGCGCCAGATCAGATTCCATCTACCCTTGTCATAACCAAGACAGTAGAACTCATTCATCAGCCGATAGAAGGTTCGGCTGATCCAGGGGATGTCATCCAGCTCCGTTGTCATGGTAATCAGAATCGCATAACCATCCGGCACCAGAACGCGCTCCATTTCCTTGAGTGCCTGCCTGAGTTCCGTCTCTGGTAAGAGATCGAACAGGTAGCTGGACACATAGAGGTCAAAGGTATTCTCTTCCCACGGCAATGTTCGGCAGTCAGCCTGCCTGAAACTTGTGCGTTGTGTCAGCAGGTAATGCTTTGACAGATATGATTCCGAGTTATCCAGCATCTGCTGTGACAGATCCACTGCAACAATTTCCTGGTTTTCCCGGGTTGCTTTTACCAGGCGACTGAGCAGGTAACCTGTTCCAGCGCCAACGTCCACAATTTTGCGTGCCCGCTCGAGGATGGGGCCGCGAAGGGCCTCACGATTGGATACGCGTTCATAGAAACCCATGATCCAGTCGTAGAAGGGGAATGGATTCGGAATGAATCTGAAGATTTTCAGTTTCTTTCCGATGGTTTGAAATTCACTGGTTATGGATTCGGAAGTTTCAAACCAAACCGGAACCTCGCGCAGGCCAATCCTGTGGAGCCAGACCCAGATATTTGACCAGAGTTTCATGAGTCGACTCTTCTTTCCGTGGTGGTGATATTCATCAGTAATCCCCTGAACGCTAGGTATACCAGCAGGCCATTGAAAAGATGCCAGAAAAAATGAGTGCCGACAGGAAAGTACTTGCAAACCGCCAGATCGATGGAGCGCATGAATAGCGATACTGAAAAAATTGCTGTTGCCCACAACAGCAGCGTTGGCTCGGTTCGTGCGTGATGGTAGTGGTAAAGGCCCAGTCCCAGTAACAGTATGAATGCCGGCAAGTATATGAACGATCCGTTGAGCAGGTGCGGGAACTGCCGCCCGATGTAAGCTGCAATCAGAAATAATATCACCAGTCCTGCCAGATGAAC
>DAOVYA010000157.1 GCA_030635865.1 Gammaproteobacteria bacterium
CTGGGCGTACGCGGGCCGTTTGGCGCAGGCTGGCCGGTCGAGGAGGCGCGCGGCAAGGATGTTGTCATCGTTGCCGGCGGCATTGGTTTGGCACCGCTGCGCCCGCTCATTTACCACCTGCTCGGCCGGCGCGAGGATTATGGCCATGTCAGTATTTTTTACGGCGCGCGTTCTCCTGCTGACATCCTCTATCGCAGGGAACTTGAAAAATGGGGCGGGCGATTCGATGTGGACGTATCGGTAATCGTCGACCATGCAGCCACCGATTGGTATGGTGATACAGGGGCGGTCACCACACTCCTGGGCAAACTGCATTGCGACACCGGCAAAACGATTGCGATGACCTGCGGACCCGAAATCATGATGCGCTTTGTGATACGCGAACTGAACCATCTCGGTATTCCCGATGAGCAGATCTATTTATCCATGGAGCGCAACATGCAGTGCGCAGTCGGAATTTGCGGGCACTGCCAGTACGGTCCAGCCTTCGTCTGCAAGGACGGGCCGGTATTTCGCCTTGACAGAATCAGGTCGCTTTCAGGCATCAGGGAAATCTAGCGATGGCTAAACACAAACGTCCAAAGCTCGCCGTGTGGAAATTTGCCTCCTGTGACGGCTGCCAGCTGAGCCTGCTCGATTGCGAGGATGAACTGCTGGCCCTTGCCGGTGAAGTGGAGATCGCCTACTTCCCGGAGGCGTCCCGGGCGATGGCGCCGCCGCCCTATGACCTGTCCCTGGTCGAGGGCTCTATCACCACCCCCGAAGATGCCGAGCGCATTCACGAGGTCCGCGAGCACTCGAAAACCCTCGTCACAATCGGCGCATGCGCAACAGCAGGCGGAATCCAGGCGCTGCGCAATTTCCGGGACGTGAAGGAATTCACCTCCATCGTTTACGCGCGGCCGGACTACATCGACACCCTGGCGACTTCAACGGCAATTGCAGAACATGTGGATGTCGATATGGAATTGCGCGGTTGCCCGATCAACAAGTACCAGTTACTGGAGGTCATCAGCGCATTTATCAACGGGCGCCGGCCCAATGTTGCGTCCCATAGCGTGTGCGTCGAATGCAAGCTCCGGAATACCGTCTGCGTCATGGTGGCTCATGGACAGCCCTGCCTGGGACCAGTGACACAGGCAGGCTGCGGCGCGGTCTGCCCTGCCTTCCATCGAGGCTGTTACGGCTGTTATGGACCACAGGATACGGCGAATACCGATTCACTCGGCAGGGCGTGGCTGCAGGCAGGCAAACATCCAGCCGAACTCAGGCGCGCCTTCCACAACTTCAATGCAGCCGCTGAACCATTTGCGAGCGCAGGCAGTAAACATGACCAGGACCATAACGGTTGACTGCCTGACACGCGTCGAGGGCGGGGGTGCGCTGACCATCCGCTTCGATGGCGATAGTGTGCGTGATGTCAAGTTGCGCATTTTCGAGCCCCCGCGATTCTTCGAGGGCCTGCTGCGGGGACGCGCGCAGGAAGAGGCCCCGGATATTACGGCACGTATCTGCGGGATCTGTCCCGTGGCCTACCAGATGAGCGCCTGTCATGCTGTCGAGGACGGCGCAGGCGTCCATGTCGGGGAGGCGATACGCACGTTACGCCGGCTGCTGTACTGCGGGGAGTGGATTTCAAGTCACTGCCTGCATATGTTCATGCTGCATGCACCTGACTTTCTGGGCTACCCCGACGCGATTAGCATGGCGCAGGATCACGCTGAACTGGTCCGGCGCGGATTGCGGATGAAAAAGGCCGGCAATACGATAATGAGCACGGTTGGCGGCAGGGAAATCCACCCCGTCAACGTGAAAGTCGGTGGATTTTATCGGGCACCGGCACCCGGGGAATTGCGGGCGCTTCTGCCGGAACTGGTGTGGGCACGGGATGCTGCACTGGAAACGGTTAGCGACTTCACCCGCTTCGACTTCCCCGATTTCGAGCGTGACTACGAATTCGTGGCCCTGCGGCATCCGCAGGAGTATCCCTTTTGTGAAGGACGCCTGGTGTCAAACAAGGGCCTCGATATCGATGTCCATGACTATGAAAGTGTGTTCCAGGAAGAACAGGTTCCACACTCTACTGCGCTCCACTCTGTCATCAAGGGGCGTGGAGCGTATGTATGCGGCCCCCTCGCCCGTGTAAATCTCAACTTCGACAGGCTGCGGCCCGTGGCACGGGAAGCAGCCGTAGCGGCAGGTTTCACGGTACCCTGCAGCAATCCCTTCAAGAGTATCCTGGCGCGATCACTGGAAGTCCTTCAGGCTGTCGATGAGGCCATTGCAATCATCGAGTCATGGGCGTCACCTGCGCAGGTCTCAATGGATGTAACGCACAACGCCGCAACCGGGTACGGTTGTACGGAAGCCCCTCGCGGCATTCTGTATCACCGCTACGAGGTTGGTGGCGACGGTCTGATCAGGGACGCCAGGATTGTGCCACCGACCTCGCAGAATCAGAAGTCGATCGAGGCAGATCTCTACGAGATTGCTGCCCGGCTTGCACGGATGCCTCACGAAGAGGCCGTCTGGCTCGCTGAACAGACAGTGCGCAACTACGACCCGTGCATCTCGTGTGCCACGCACTTTCTCAAGCTTGAGATTGAACGGGAATGAAGGGCGTTTTGACACGTGTCATCGGAATCGGCCAGCCGGCTGCCGGAGACGATTACGCGGGCATCGCCGTTGCCCGCGCCCTGCGTGCGCAACAGCTGCCTGCAGGCGTCGATATTCATGAAATTACCGACCCTGCCCGGCTCGTTGAACTGCTCGACGGTATCCAGCGCGCTATCCTGATTGACGCGCTTGTCAGTGACAATAGTCCGGGAAACATCATGTGTCTCACGCCGGAGGACCTGGCGGCAATCCCGGTCACACCGCTCTCAAGTCATGGCACGAGTGTTACCGGGGCTCTTGGACTACTACGCATATTGGCGCCGGAAACGGCGGACTGCGACATTCGCATAATCTGTATTACCATAGATCAGCCAACGCGTTACACCCACGCCATGTCGGCTCCCGTCGCGGCAGCCGTGCCCCGTGCGGCAGACCTGATTACCCATCTGCTACGGATCGCAATGGCAAGAACGTTTCAAAACAACAGAGCTTCTCTAATCGAAACAAACTGACAAGAGGATGGATCATGAAACCTTGCACAAAAAGAACCCGCTTCAGTTTTTCAATCACTCGCGTTCTGCTTGCCGGCCTCGCCGGTGGCCTGGCAGAGGTACTCTGGGTCATGGCATGGAGTGCGGTGGCGCCGTTACAGGCTACCGCGGTTGCCCGTGAAATTACCCGCACCGTGCTCCCGGGCATGGCGGCAGCACCGATGGCAGCGGAAATCGGGCTGATTATTCACCTGGCCATCTCTTTGACTCTCGGCGTTGTTTTTGTGTGGGCGCTCGGGAAATCCCTGGCACGTCATTACGGAGGCGCGGGCATTCTGGCAGGCAGTGTTACGTTGCTGACCCTGATCTGGACAATCAATTTTCTGGTGGTCTTGCCGGCACTCAACCCTGTCTTTGTCACACTCATGCCGTCTGCCGTGACCCTGGGATCAAAGACACTGTTCGGACTTGCTATGGGAGCCGTTCTGATAGCCAGCCCCTATACACTGCCCGCAGCACAAAAATTACGGGCGAGCGGGTAATGCCGAATGCTTGATGAATTCATTCACGAGCCGCGCATCGCCTATTTCTCGATGGAAATTGCCCTGCGCAACGAGATCCCCACCTACAGTGGCGGGCTCGGTGTACTCGCCGGCGATACCCTGCGCTCGGCAGCTGACCTGGAACTGCCCATGGTTGCAGTCACGCTGGTCAGCCGACGCGGCTACTTCCGCCAGGAAATCGATACAAAAGGAAGGCAGATCGAGCAGCCCGAAACCTGGGAACCGGGGCAATGGGCCACACCACTAGCGGCCAAGGTAGCGCTGAACATAGAAGGCAACCGGGTCTGGGTGAGCGGCTGGTTGTATATCCTGGAAGGGCACATGAACGGTCGTCAGCCCGTCATCCTGCTGGACACCAATCTCGACGAAAACCGGCCCGAGGACCGTACCATTACGGACAAGCTCTACGGGGGCGATGACAGCAACCGGCTCAAGCAGGAAATGGTGCTGGGCATCGGTGGCATCCGCCTGTTGCAGGCCGTCGGTTTTGTAATACGCCAGTACCATATGAATGAAGGACATTCGGCGCTGCTGGCACTGGATCTGCTGCGCCGTTACGCCCATCCACCGGAAAACCTGCATCCCGGAGAATCCCCCTATGACCTGCCGCGTGTCAGGGAACTGTGCTGTTTCACAACGCACACTCCGGTGGAGGCCGGCCATGACCGTTTTGATTATTCACTGGTCCACAACCTGATGAGGACCACCGTGGATGAAGCGGTATTGAAACAACTGGCCGGTGAAGACAGCCTGAACATGACGCGGATGGCATTGAGCCTGAGTGAGTACGTCAATGGTGTGGCCAAACGGCACGCGGAAGTGTCGCGTTCCATGTTTCCCGGTTACCGGGTGCATGCCATCACCAATGGCGTCCATCCCTATACCTGGACCAGCGAGAGTTTCCGGGAACTGTTTGACCGGCAAATACCCGGCTGGTGCCATGAGCCTGATTTTCTGATACGCGCAGACTGTTGTCTTGATGATGAGGATGTCTGGGAGGCGCACCGGCACGCTAAAAAGCAACTCATCGAAAAGGTTGCCTCCCTGGCTTCGGTACAACTGAATGCCGAGGTGCCGACTCTGGGTTTTGCGCGACGCATGACCGCCTACAAAAGGCCTGATCTGTTGTTTACAGACCTGGAAAAATTAAGGGAGATAAGCAAACATCAACCGTTTCAGATTGTGCTGGCAGGGAAGGCACACCCGCAGGATGA
>DAOVYA010000057.1 GCA_030635865.1 Gammaproteobacteria bacterium
GTCGATACGTTCACGCACGATCGGGAAATCTGCACCAGCCGGATCAAGTTCGTTGATGTTGGCCGATTCGGCGAGGAAGTTTTCCTGCATCATCAGCAATGAGAAGATGGCTTCATGAACCCCGGCAGCACCGAGTGAATGTCCTGAAAGGGACTTTGTCGAACTGATCTTCGGAACCTTGTCGCCAAAGACGGTGCGCATGGCTTCCAGTTCACGCATATCGCCGACCGGGGTGCTGGTGCCGTGCGCGTTGATATAGTCAATGGGCCCGTCAACTGTGGCCATGGCCTGCTGCATGCAGCGAACGGCACCTTCACCTGAAGGCTGTACCATGTCGTAACCATCAGACGTGGCACCGTAACCAACGAGCTCGGCGTAGATTTTTGCCCCACGCTGTTTGGCATGTTCAAGTTCTTCCAGCACCACCATGCCGCCGCCGCCGGCAATCACGAAGCCGTCGCGCGTTGCGTCATAGGGACGTGACGCGGTCTCCGGGCTGTCGTTGTATTTTGAGGACAGGGCACCCATGGCATCGAACATAAGCGACAGGGTCCAGTGCAGTTCTTCACCGCCGCCGGCAAATATGATGTCCTGTTTGTCGAACTGGATCAGCTCAAAGCCGTTGCCTATGCAGTGCGCACTGGTAGAGCAGGCCGAACTGATGGAGTAGTTCACCCCGTGGATCTTGAATGGTGTGGCCAGGCAGGCCGAGTTGGTGCTCGACATGGTGCGCGGGACCATGTAGGGCCCGACCCGGCGCAATCCCTTTGTACGCAAGGTGTCAACGGCCAGTGCGACATTCTCTGTCGACGCACCACCGGAGCCTGCAATCAGGCCGGTGCGTACATTGGACACCATGTCATCTTCAAGACCGGAGTCCTCGATGGCATCCTTCATGGCGATATAGTTGTAGGCGGCGCTGTTGCCCATGAAACGCCGCAACTTGCGGTCAATCAGTTCTTCGATGTTGAGATTGACGGTCCCGGCAACATGGCTGCGAAAGCCCAGCTCTTCATATTCGGGGATAAATTCAATGCCTGATTTTCCTTCATGCAGGGCTGTAGTGACTTCCTGCTTGTTGTTCCCGATGCTGGAAACAATACCTAGTCCGGTAATGACAACTCGACGCATGCTGAACTTCCTAGAAATTTTCTGTTGATGTGAATAAGCCTACACGCAGGCTGTTGGCACTGTAAATCTCACGGCCATCGACTTCCATAATGCCATCGGCAATTCCCATATTGAGTTTGCGCTGGATGACCCGTTTCATGTTGATGCGGTAGGTGATTAACTTGTTTTTCGGTGTAACCTGGCCGCTGAACTTGACCTCACCGGCACCCAGTGCGCGGCCACGGCCGGGGCTGCCAGCCCATCCGAGGTAAAAGCCAACCAGTTGCCACATGGCATCCAGCCCCAGGCAGCCGGGCATAACCGGGTCGCCATCAAAATGGCAATCGAAAAACCACAAGTCAGATTTGACGTCCAATTCGGCAATGATCTGTCCCTTGTTGTATTGGCCGCCTGTGTTGCTGATGGTGATAATTCTTTCGAACATCAGCATGGGCGGCAGCGGCAGCTGGGCATTGCCAGCGCCAAACAACCGGGCATGGCCACATTCCAGCAATTCTTCGTAGGTGTAGCTGCCTTTCGCGCGGGTATTGGTATCGGGCTGGGTCAATTGGCTCATAATTCCGGTCCGGGACGCCTGTTAGTCAACAATATGGCCCCGTATTCTAAGCTACTTTGACGAAAGTCTGTATCTGGATTTTCAGTGACGCGCACTGGCCGGGCTAATCCCGGAAGTTGACATATTGAAGTGGCAGATCAGCATTGGAAGACTTGAGATGCTCAATGACACCTTGCAGGTCATCACGCTTTTTCCCGGTGACGCGGACCTTGTCGCCCTGGATGCTGCTCTGGACTTTTAGTTTTAATCCCTTGATCTGCTTGACAAGTTTTCTGGCCGTGTCCTGGTCTATACCCTGGCGGATGGTAATAACCAGACTGGCTTTCTTGCCAGAGGACTCGATTTCCCCTTCTGATAGTGCGGCTATATCAATACTGCGTTTGGCAATTTTCTTATGCAGGATATCGAGTATCTGCCTGACCTGGAACTCGGCTTCACCATGGAGTGTCAGTATTGCTTCGTTTTGTTCCACGCGGGCATCGGTGCCCTTGAAGTCAAACCGGTTGCCGACCTCACGGTTGGTCTGGTCGACTGCGTTGGTTACCTCGTGAAGGTCCACTTCAGAAACAACATCGAATGAAGGCATTGGCCGGCTCCCTGGTTACTTTAAAGCGCAGGCCCGCCATTATATTCCATAACTGACTGCCGGAAAAACAAACCTGGTCGCCTGACTTTCGCGGGAGGGGGTTATTTCGGTTTTCTTGCCTTCATGAACAGTGACCGCACGCCTGTCAACAGCCGTTTCAGTATCCCGATGCGCGCTGTCCTGATATCCACTGTTTGAACTGGTGGGTTGTCGTTTACAACGTTTTCGGTATCTTCGTTTGACACATGCCCGGTTGAGGTATCCGTTGCGCCGGTAGTCGCGTCCGGGGCTGCCGTTTCCTGTTCCAGCGGCGTGTGTGGATTACTGTCTGCGGTGAATGCAGTGGTTTCAGCTTCGGTACGTTCCCCGGGCAGGGAAAAGGCAGATTTAGTCTCGGCTGCAAGAGTCAGGTCAGGAACTTCCAAAGGCGCAGAAGTGTCCTGATCCGGGCCTGGAGATACAGTCTTTGAATCAATACTGCCGGCTGCCATGCCCTTGTCTGGTGATGCGGCAGGTGTATCTGTCATGCGGCACTCTATGACCGGCACATCATTACAGGGAGTTGCGTTCGGCACGCCTGGCATTGTCGGCAGGTCCGCTTCGACTTCCTCGACCCGGACAGGAGTATCTGCAGGCTGCGCTTCCATTTCATCCGTTAATACAGCCTGGTCTGCAGTGGCTGTTTCCGTATCGGGCTGCCCGGGCGGTACCCGGTAGTCACCGCCTTCATGGACAATCTGGTCCCCGCCGTGGGCAATCGCATATACCAGCCGACTGTTTGCAATCGATAGCAGGTCATCAAAGCGGGTATCACGGCTGATTTCCGCGGCCGCTACCCCGATGCTTATGGTGTAGTGGATTCGCGTGTTATCGTGTTTCAGGACGCATTCGTTAATGTTCTTTCTGATGCGGTTTGCCAGGCTGTGAATACCGTTGTTATTCAGCCCCGGGAGCAGCAGGGCGAAACGGGCTGTACCAATACGTGCGGCTGTGTCTTCATGGCGTATAGTCGTGGTGAGTACAGTTGCGACTGTCTGGATGATGCTTTCGACTGCGCTTTCACCGTGTACCTTGTAGAGGGTACCGAAGTTGTCGACTTCAATGCGAAATACGGACAACCTGGTATTGTGCCGGACTGCATACGCCAGTTGCTGGTAGCCGCATTCCATAAACGCCATTTCATTCGTGATCCTGGTTAACGGGTCAACGGCAGACTCGGCTTCCAGCGCGAGGGTTTCTTCCCTGAGTGTGCGGGTGGTGGCGTGGGCGCTGGCGTGAGCGTTGGCGCGTGCCAGCAGGTGCACGGCATCAAAAGGTTTGCCAATAAAATCTGTGGCGCCTGCCTGTGTGGCACGTTCCTTGATTGTTTCCGAATCGTTGGCGCCCGTTATAGTGATGACAGGTAAGTCACTGATATGGGGAAGGTGGGAACGCCTGATGCGTTCCAGCAGACCGAAGCCGTCCAGGTTTGGCATGCTGAGGTCGGAGATTACCAGGGAAAAGGGCTCTTCGCTGGTTAGAATCTCCCAGGCATGTTCACCATCGAGCGCCTCGACTGTCTCGAAATGGTCACGCAGGATTTTACGGGCGGTGACGCGCACAACCTTTGAGTCGTCCACGATTAAAAGGCGTTGCTGTTCCTGGGCGGGGTTGTTCATTTAGTTCCTTGTATTGCAGCAGTGTCCCATTACCCTATAGCGGCCTGGCCGGCCCGACCTTTAGGCCTTGAAAGCTGGTTCAGCGGGTGCCGCCAGTGCGGTTTGTCGGGTGTTGGTGCTATAGTTCCGCTTGTTTTAGACTGCAGGCAGACTGGCCGATGCAGGTATGTGTTTTCAGCCGGTTGATCTGTGCATCCGGCTGCAGCAAAGGACAGGCAATATTGATGAAAACCAGAATTCATAAGCTGCTGACCAGGCTGAAGTCCTATGTGTGGGATGATGACCTGAGCACTATGGGCCGCTCGCGAAGGATCCCTGTTTTTGTGTTGCGTGTTATGCATATGCTGATCAGGGAGCTGCTGGGCGGCCAATTGAATCTGCGTGCGATGAGCCTGGTCTATACCACCTTGTTGTCTATTGTCCCCCTGCTGGCAGTGAGTTTTTCGGTGCTGAAGGGTTTCGGGGTGCATAATCAGATTGAACCCCTGTTGTACAATTTTCTCGAGCCGCTGGGGCCGAAAGGTGCGGAAATAACCGAGCAGGTCATCTTCTTTGTTGAGAATGTGAAGGTTGGTGTGCTTGGCTCGGTTGGTTTTGCCTTGTTGATCTATACGGTGATTGCACTGGTGCAGAAGATCGAGGCAGCCTTTAATTTTGTCTGGCAAATTGATCACCTGCGTCCCCTGTCACAGAGGGTCAGTAGTTACCTGAGTGTTATCCTGCTTGGTCCTGCACTGATTTTTATTGCAATCGGTATTTCTGCGACGGTGCTAAACATGGATTTGACGCAGAAGCTGGTCACGATGGAACCTCTTGGGTCCCTGGTATTATTTACCAGCAAGCTGGTTCCATACGTGCTGGTGAGCCTGGCATTTACGCTGATCTACATATTTATACCCAACACGCGTGTGCAGTTTCGTGCGGCGCTGGTGGGTGGTGTGCTTGCGGGTGTTATATGGAAGATAACCGGTTGGGGCTTTGCTGCCTTCATTGCCTCCTCGACCAAGTATGCAGCGATCTATTCGAGTTTTGCGATCATGATCCTGCTGCTTATCTGGATGTACCTGAGCTGGTTGATACTGCTGGTCGGGTCGCAGGTAGCCTTCTTTGTGCAATTTCCCAAATATATGACCATGCACCGGGTACGTTTTATACTCAGCAACCGTTTGCGTGAGCAGCTTGCATTCCAGCTCATGTACCTGGTTGCGTACAACCACTCCCATAACAGGCCGCCATGGAATCTCGATCAGTTTGTTGAGTACCTGGACATTCCCGGTGAGCCGGTGCATCGCATGATCAATGTGCTGGTGGACGCCGGGTACCTGCTTGAGATTACCAATGATGATCCGCCGGTATACCTGCCGTTACATGATATAGACACGATCCGCCTCGTTGATCTGCTGACGGACATTCGGGCGGCAGGAGAAAGCCGCTTCCTGAGTCTGCAGCAATTGACCCCGGTACAGGCGATTGACCAGCTTATGTTCGGGCTGAAAGGGTCCTGTGAGACTGCACTGGGAGAGCGTACGTTAAAAAGCCTTGTACAGGATGTAGATGACGGGCTTGAGCCCGGTGCTTCTCCCTCGAAGTAACTGTCTTCACTCAAGCAGGGTGACGGTTTCCATCGGACGCTGTTTTCCGGAGTTCGCGTTGGCAGTCTGGACACGGAGCCATTTTGGCAGGTTTGCTTCCATTGCCTGGTAGACCCTGGCATCGGTGGCCGTCGTACAACCCTTTAGCCCGGGCAGATGGCTGATACGGTAATACCAGGCAGCATAACCACCGTTTTCCGTAGATGCCCAGGCCTGTATCGGCCCGATCACATTCGTGACCGTGTTGTTCCCTATCCAGATACCACCACAGAGTTGATCACCGGCCTGTTTGCGGGCGCTTCCAAGTGCGGTGTGAGTCAGCGCCTTTGCAACGGTTGCCGTCTGGGCTTCGTCTCTCGGGACCCAGGCAATGTAATGGTCCAGAGCAGGCTCAGCTGCCGGGATCGCACCGGTACTGGCAAGTTCAGACTCTGACGGGTTGTGAGGTGCCATCGCGCAGCCCTGGAGTACCATGAACAGGTATACTGTGACGAGGATTGGCAATAATCGTATTCTCATACCGCTTGTTTCCTGGATGCGTGTGAATTGTCAGGCCGTTGCCATGTAAGCCAGTGATTATTAGCCTGTAACTATCCTAGGACTATCTGGCCGGGGGTTCTGTGAACCAGGTACGGTTTTCGGGTATTACATACCCCTGCAAAAAACAGGATTATTACGATGTGAAGTCATGCCGGTACTGCGAAATACAGTCGATCGATGTGTGGAAAGTCTTTGCAGTCAGGGGTGTAGCAGGGTTTCCGGCTTTATTGCTGCGTTAAGGGCCGGACAGGAATTCCCGGAGGTGGCGGGATTAGGCAGGGAGGAGCGTCTGCTGGTGCTGGAAGAGCTGGTGTCTGTAATGGCCGCCTACGCTGGCAGGTGTGAGCGCTGATGGTTTACCAGGAATCATTCCGGATAGAAACGACTGGCCGCGGCAGTTATTCCATTACGGCCGGGCTACAGCGCCATGTACAACAATCAGGTATCCGGACAGGGCTCTGCCACCTGTTCCTCAGGCATACAAGTGCTTCCCTGGTTTTCTGTGAGAATGCAGACCCGGATGTACGTGCAGACCTGGAGCGCTTTATGTCGCGGTTGGTACCGGATGGTGATGCATTATTTACTCACACCGCAGAAGGCCCGGATGACATGCCTGCACATATAAGAAACATTCTGACACATTCCGATCTGACACTGCCGGTGACTGATGGCCGTTGTAGCCTGGGGACCTGGCAGGGCGTGTATTTGTGGGAACACCGGCAACAGGGGCATCACCGGGAAATTACCGTAACCGTGTACGGTGAGTAATACCAGCCACTGCGTGCAAGAAAGCGGTTAATGCTGCAGTGGTGTCTTGTCTTCCGTTTCTTTTCTGGTGTTGGGGTCTGATACACGTTGAGATTCGCCCATTAGCTGATCGATATCGTTTCTGATACTGGAGAGTTCCGCCAGATCATCATAATCAAAGTCAGCCCCTGCAGCTATGGTACTGGATGCATGCGGGGTATCAATCTCTTCAGGCTTTGTCCGGTGCAGTTGGCTTGCCCCTGTATCAACATCGCAAAGATGCTGTGCACCCGAGGCAAGGTGTTCATACACGGAACGATAGCTCTCTGTCATGGCCTGCACAAGCGTTGAGCTTTGCATGAAGTGTTGGGTAACCTGGTCACGGTAATCGGTAAAATGCTCCCTCAGTTCGTTTAGTTCTGTTTGTAACTGCTGCGTTTTCCCATTGCGGGAGAGAACGAGCCAGGCAACAATGCAGCCCAGTGTTGTGCCAAGCAAGAAACCAAGTATACCGACTGTCCACATGGAAGATGTCCCCTCAAGCGCAATCATTTATTGACCCCTGTCGACCTGATAAATACCAAGTGTTATCTGTGGCGATATTGTACTGGATTCTGTCGCCTTGAATATATTTCTGATGGATGGGCTTTTATCGTCGGGCAGTTAACTGGAACATGTTTAAAAACAGTTATATATGTGGTCGCGCGGGGTGGATAAATTATTTTCCAGAAAAAACCTGAATTTCTCTCGCAAAAGCGCAAAGGCGCAAAGAAAGAAATAATAATTTGTTTTTATACCAATAGTTTATAACTTCGCGATCTTTGCCCCTTTGCCTACATGGATGTAGGTAAGGGGCGTGAGCAGGAGCGGAAGCTTTGCGAGAGTTATTCTTTTGGGCGTGCGGTACTCAGGCCCCGGCCTGCGGGCGGGGCCCGAATATCGCGGTGCCCACGCGTATCATGGTGGCGCCCTCTGCAATCGCGTCTTCAAAGTCGCCACTCATGCCCATTGAGTACTCGCTGAACAGCGCGGGGCCAAAACGCGTGGCGCAGTTGTGACCCAGTTCAAACAGGGCAGAAAAGGCCCTGCGGCGTTCCGCGACAGTTGCATCGCGGCGGCCGATCATCATCAAGCCGCGTATCTGAATGCCACTGAGTTCGGCCTGCAGCAGCTCATCGATGAACTGGAACAGGCGGGCAGCGGGCAGACCGAATTTATCAGGATCGTTGGCGATGTTTACCTGCAATAGCAC
>DAOVYA010000077.1 GCA_030635865.1 Gammaproteobacteria bacterium
AGACGGAGGCCACCAACCTGGTACTCAGAAATACCAACGCAGCTTTCTCACGCTTCGTGCCGCACGAGTTCCTGGGGTTCCTCAAGAAAGAGCAAATTATCGACGTTTCACTCGGTGATAACGCACAAAAGGAAATGACGGTACTATTTTCCGACATCCGGAATTTCACCACCATTTCGGAAAAACTCAGTCCCGAAGAGAATTTCGCTTTTATCAACAGTTACCTGGAAATCATGGGCCCGATCGTCAGGGAAAATGGCGGGTTCATCGATAAATATATCGGTGATGCCATCATGGCGCTGTTCACGCACGCCGATGATGCCGTGAAAACGGCCGTTGCCATGCTGCAGCAACTGCCAAATTGCGGTGGCGACGATTATATTCATGACGATGCCCTGCGAATCGGCATCGGCCTGAACACCGGTCACCTGATGCTGGGTACCATCGGTGAGACCGACCGCATGGAAGGCACCGTTATCAGTGATGCCGTTAACGTGGCATCACGGATCGAGGGACTGTCCAAGGAATACGGCGCTCACCTGCTGATCAGTCAGTCCACCATGAACCGCCTCAAACATCCCGAAGACTTCAAGTTCCGCCGCATCGGGCATATACGGGTCAAGGGCAAGACCGACAAGGTGACCGTCTACGAAGTCTTTAATTGCGACCCGGACGAACTCACCGCGGCCAAGCTGGAAACACGGGAGTGGTTCGAGCAGGCGGTCAGCCTTTACGAGGATGGCAAGCAGGAAGAAAGCTGCGCCCTGTTCAGGCAATGTCTTGAAAGAGCACCGGACGACACCGCTGCGTCACTTTTTCTGCATCGCTGCAATAAAACCTGAACCGGAAAGCAGTTTGTGATCGCGGACTAGATCCGCTCCAAAAACAATACGTAGTTTTCCCCTCCCCCGGCCCTTCCGGCGTGACCCCGGGGGCAAAACCCGGTATTCACTATTCACAGAATGGGACTTGATTGACGGGCGTCAATGCAGGCAGATGCATATGGGTTTATATGTAGAGTAGACAGTGATGTGGCTGCATGCCACGGGAGGTTAATGAAATGACCACCAGAGAGAAAAGTCGCGAAAAGGAAAAAGCATTGCAACCGCGCGCCACTTCACCCATGACAAGTCCGTGGGAAGAAATGGAACAATGGTTCAATGAGTTCGGAAGGCGAGGCTGGCTGCACCCCTTCACCCGGGATTGGCCAACACAGGAGTTGGAAAGTATGGCACCGTTTGAAGGCAGGACGCCGAGGGTTGACATGATCGACAGGGATAACGAGATTGTCATCAAGGCCGAGTTACCCGGCGTGAAGAAGGATGATGTTGAAGTCACGCTTTCAGAAAATACCGTCACGATCAGGGCCCATACGCTCAGGGAAGAGAAGGAGGAAAAAGAGGAGTACTACAGGAGAGAGATGAGCCGTGGTGATTTCCAGCGGACGCTGACCCTGCCAAGCGGCGTTGACGACACAAAGGCAAAAGCAAGCTTTGCAGACGGCGTGCTGGAATTGACGATTCCGAAAATGGAAAAGACCTCGAAAAGGAAAGTCAAGGTCGACTAATGACAGGGAGTCAGGAACGCCCGGCACTTGCCGGGCGTTTTTTTATAATAGTCAGGGTTGTCCTGTACAACAGTTTTGAGTCTGCGCTCAGGTCAGGGCGATTCTCATGTGTCCCGCCCCTTGATGTTTCCGATGTCGCTCGACAACGGTGATCTCGATATCGCTGCCCAGCAATGTCACGAAGCGCAGCAGGCGGTCTATTGAAAAGCCGGCCAGTTGCCCGCACACCAGGCGGGAAACCTTGGGCTGGTCGATTCCGAGTAATTCCGCCGCCTCGACCTGGGTCATGCCACGTGCCTTTATTGCGTCCGAGATAACGTGTGCAAGACGGGCCTTTACCAGTGCCTCTTCCGGGTCCTTGACACCCAGATCAATAAATACATTACCGCTACTTTTTCTGATGTGTCTGCTCATGGTGTTCCTGTGCCAGCTTTTGTCGCCTGTGTATCATGTTGATGTGCCGCTTCGGTGTCTTGATTCCCTGCTTTGATTTCTTTTGAAATGCATGTAACACATAAATTGCATCTTTATACTTGAGTGTATACACCGCTCGCCATGTATCGCGGTCATGATCCGCTATGATCTCCACCATAGAGGCACCCGGAAATCCTTTCAGGGGTTTTGCATCCGGGTGCTTGCCTCCCTGCTGAGCCAGGTGCAGTGCATATCCCATTACGTCAATCACTGCGCCAGGAAAAGTACGCAAGTCCTCCAAAGATGAGCCTACCCAGTACAGGGGTCGCTCACCTCTCATGATATGCCAAATATAGCATAATTATCGGACAGCGTTCGTCCAAATTTAGCTGGCTGTGGCCATACGTGAGGATATCGGGTGGCATGGCCGGATAAATAGCATGGGTAAACGGTCATGCCTGCCGGTAGATGCAGAATATGGGTGCAGGACAAAACTGATTCCCGTGCAAGACCGCTCCCAATGGGACAGTAGTGGGTCAGACTCGTTTGATTGCCAAACTTGCCGCAGACCTTCCGGTCCTGCACGCGGTATCGCTATACTGCCCTGTATGGCTGCTGTACCAACCCTTAACGGAAACCCCCGACCATGGCGGAGACCCGCAAGCCCCTGACCCTGTCGCGCCGCGAGTTTCTGCTGTTCAGCGCCGCCGGACTGGCAGTGGCGTGCAGCGGATGCGACCGCAAGCCAGGCCTGCCGCGCATCGGCCTGGCGCTGGGCGGCGGTGGCGCGAAGGGGCTGGCGCACATCCTGGTGCTGGAGACGCTGGACGAACTGGGCATTCGCCCGCACGTGATCAGCGGTACCAGTATTGGTGCCATCATCGGCGCGCTGTATGCCGCCGGCCTCTCGGGCAGTGAAATCCGTGCGCAAATCGAGCAGTTCTTCGTGGACCAGGGCGAGGCGGAAAACAAGCTGTTCGCGCTGCCGAAGTCGGTCCGCTGGCTGGATTTCATCGACCCGGCGCTGGCGGCCGGCGGCCTGCTCGACAGCAGCGACTTCATCGCCTGGCTGGGCGAGGTGCTGCCGACCACGCGCTTTCGCCGCCTCGAGATTCCGCTCAAGGTGGTCACGGCCGAGCTGTTGACCGGCAAGCAGGTCGTTATCGATTCCGGCGATCTGCTGCCCGCCCTGCAGGCAAGCATGGCAGTGCCCGGCGTGTTCCCGCCGGTCGAGTGGCAGGGCCGTACGCTGGTCGATGGCGGCGTGGCCAATCCCCTGCCCTACGACCTGGTGCAGGCGGATTGCGACCTGGTGATCGCCGTCGATGTCAGCGGCAGCCGCGACCTGGAGGACGGCGAGATGCTGTCGTCGCTGGGGGTGCTGCTGCAAAGCTTTCATACCATGAGCAACAACATCCTGGCCGAGAAGCTCAAGCTTCAGCGCCCGGCGATCTACATCCGGCCCGACATCCGCAACGTGAAGGTACTGGAATTCTACAAGGCGCGGCAGATCTTCGCGCAGGCACAGCCGGCGCAACAGCAGCTGGTCAAGGCATTGAGGAAAGCGCTGCGCGGCTACGCCGGCCGGCCGGGTTGCACGCAGACCTGGCTATAGCGGAACTGCTTGCCGATCAGGGCAGGCGCCATGCCACCCGCTTCCCCGGGCCCGGAACATGGCGTGCCCGATCACGTGAGCGGCTTCGTCCGCCGCGGTCTATTATTGGGGTATGGACATCGCAACCATCAGGAGGAGAACGCCATGAATGCGAAGACACTCACAGCCACCGCCCTGGCCGCCATACTGGCCAGCCTGCCAGTTGCCGCGGAGGAGAAGGCGCTGATCAGCTACAAGGTGCTCAGCCCCGGGACAGCGCTGGAACTGGCGCAGGCCACGCTGGCCGCCTGCCGCAAGGAGGGCTACCAGGTTGCAGTAGCCGTGGTCGACCGCTCCGGCACGCCCCAGGTGATGCTGCGCGACCGCTATGCCGGCCAGCACACCCCGGGCACTGCCACCCGCAAGGCATGGACGGCGACCAGCTTCCGCTCCGACACTTTGGCAATGGCGGAAGAGACCCACGCGGGCAAGCAACAGTCCGGGGTGCGCTTCGTGGACAACGCACTGATGCTGGGCGGCGGCGTGCTGGTCGAAGCGGAGGGCTCGATCGTCGGTGCCGTAGGGATCTCCGGGGCCCCCAGCGGCGAAGCGGATGACGCCTGCGCAAGGGCCGGTATCAAGGCCATCGAGGACAAGCTACTATTTTAATTTGTGAGCGCCCCTCTCCCCGGAGGGGGCGCATGAACGGTCTTCGAACGAGATCAACTAGCGCAGTGCGCGCCACCTGCTGTGTATCGTGAGCATGCCTTCAAACAGTGTATCGATGGTCAACTCGCCGGGCTGCACGTGGACCGAAAATCCTTCCTGCATTTCAGGGCTAATCGACACCAGCTGCAACCGGTCTGCGGGCCAGTGGATGCGGTAATCCAGCCGGAGCGGGTAGTAGCCATCCAGGAAGCGGCGGTGAAAGGGTCCGCTCTGCAGCGTCCAGGTGCCCTCCCC
The DNA here is from genome assembly GCA_030635865.1 of Gammaproteobacteria bacterium. GTDB lineage: Bacteria > Pseudomonadota > Gammaproteobacteria > UBA9214 > UBA9214 > UBA9214. Next base: position 4,539 of record DAOVYA010000077.1, read on the forward strand.
GTCGGGCTTCAGTACCTGCACCTCGGACTCGATGCAGACTTCGCCCCCCTCCTGTACCTGCTCCATCTGCACGGCGTTCTGTTCCACCCGGGCGTGTTTGATCCCGCGGGTCGAGATGACCCGCAGGTTCCGCATGCCGTGATAGCGATACACCACCTCCACCGCGGGAACCGGATCAAGGTTGCTCTGGCATTGGTACAGTTCTACCCAGCCGTTGTGCAGACTCGCGGGGGTTATAGTGAGCCGGTTGTGGGTCTGCAATACCCTGCGATCCGGTGCATCCCGGAGAAACTCGAGGGGGCCTTCATTGACTGACAGGGCCCTGGTAACGTCATCCGATTCCAGCCATGCCTCCGGATCATCATCGGCAGCGGCCGTGAGGCTTAGCATCACAAGTGCAGCGGCCAAGAGTGGATAAACAAGTTTCAGGTGCATGATTTCGACAGGTGTTGTGGCTGTACATCAATGATAGCAGCTTGACAGCGGATAGAGATTGCCGCGTCACTGCGACCCCATTCCTCCGTCATTGCGAGCGCAGCGAAGCAATCTCCTGAATCTGGCAGCGGACTAACGAGATTGCCGCGTCACTGCGTTCCTCGCAATGACGGGACTGTTATTCGTTGGCACGACCCGCAATGACGAGGTTGTTTGGTCGTTGGCACGACCCGCAATGACGAAAATGGAGTCTGCGCGGGATATACTGTCGTGATGGACTGGTTTGGCCTGACCCTGTTTTCTGCATTCTTTCTTGCCACGGCGGATGCACTGACGAAGCGCTATCTCGCGCACTACCGGCCAGGGGAACTGGTGCTGGTGCGCTTCGGTGTGTCCGGGGCATTGTTGCTGCCGTGGTTGCTGCTGCAACCCTGGCCGCAACTCTCGATCGTTTTCTGGGGCTGGATCGCGACACTGATGCCACTGGAAATCCTTGCCATGTGGCTGTACATGCGTGCCATTCGTGAGTCTCCGTTATCACTGACCCTGCCCTATCTTGCGTTTACGCCGGTATTTATTGTGCTGACCGGGTTCGTGTTCCTCGGAGAGACGATCACCGGGGCGGGCTTTGCCGGCATCGTGCTGGTGGTGTGCGGCGCGTGGCTGTTGAACCTCGAGACTACACGCAATGGCGCGGGCCTGAACGTGCTGGCGCCCTTCCGTGCAATTATCAGGGAGCGCGGCTCGCGCCTGATGTTGATTACGGCGGCGATCTACAGCCTGACCTCGGTCATAAGCAAAGGTGCATTGCTGCAGGTCACCCCGAAATTTTTCGGGCCGTTTTATTTCGTGATACTGGGTGTTGCATCGGCCGTGGTGTTTGCCTCGCGGGATGTTTCCAGCTGGCGCGCACTTGGCCGGCACCCGTGGGCACACCTCGGTGTGGGTGTGTTCATGGCCGGGATGGTGGTAACGCATTTTTATGCCATTGAACAGATCGAGGTGGCCTACATGGTCGCGGTAAAACGCACCAGCCTGTTGTTTGGCATCCTGTACGGGGCGTGGCTGTTTGGCGAGAAAGGCCTGACGAAGAACCTGGCGGCAGGTCTGTTGATGGTGCTGGGTGTATTTTTGATCGTGGGGTAAGGCATGGCACGGGTGCAGATACGATTTTACGAGGAGCTGAATGATTTCCTCGCGCCTAAACTGCGCAAGACGGAGATCCTGCATGATTTCGAGCGGCGCACCTCGGTCAAGGACATGATCGAGTCATTCGGGGTCCCGCACACGGAGGTGGAAATCATCCTGATCAATGGCCATTCGGTGGACTTTTCCTGCATCGTGCAGGACGGGGACCGCATCAGCGTGTATCCCGTGTTCGAAAGCCTGGATGTGAGCCCGTTGATTCGGCTGCGGCCTGAACCCCTGCGTACGCCAAAATTTGTCCTCGATACCAACCTCGGACGGCTGGCGCGTTACTTGCGCCTGCTCGGGTTTGACTGCCTGTATGAAAATGACTTTGAAGATGCGACCGTGGCAAGGATTTCCAGCGAGCAACACCGGACGGTGTTGACGCGGGACCGGACCCTGTTGCGGCGCAGGATTATTACGCATGGCTATTTTGTGCGCGCAGTGCGGCCACGGTTCCAGGTGCAGGAAGTCCTGTCACGGTTTGATTTATACCGGCTGGTCGCACCTTTCAGTCGCTGCATTCGTTGCAACGGCGCCTTGCAGGATGTTGACAAGCAGGCAATCGAGGACCGGCTGGAACCGAAGACACGGAAATACTTCAACACATTCAGGATGTGCACCGGGTGCGGGCAGATTTACTGGCAGGGCAGCCATCATG
>DAOVYA010000210.1 GCA_030635865.1 Gammaproteobacteria bacterium
AGTTACGCCTGGAAGAGGCGCAGACCCTGGGGCGTTTTAATGGCCGGCCATCCGTCAACCTGACTGTGACCAAGACGGCCGCTGCCTCGACCATCGATGTGGCCGATGCGGTACGGGAATTCGCTGCGGGCCTGAAGGCGGAATTGCCATCTACCATCGAGGTCGGTCTGTTCAATGATCTGTCGATCTATGTGAAAACCCGTCTGAATACCGTCAAGTCTTCCGGGCTGGTTGGGCTCTTTCTGGTGCTGTTATCGCTGTACCTGTTCCTGAATTTCCGCGTTGCCCTGATAACCGCCATGGGTATACCGATATCATTCCTGGTTGCCGTGGCCGTGATCTTTTACCTCGGCTACACCATCAATATGGTATCTCTGTTCGCATTCCTGATTGCACTGGGCCTGATTGTGGATGATGCCATTATCGTCACCGAGAACATTTACCGTCATATGGAGATGGGCAAGCCGGCGTACGAGGCGGCGCGCGTTGGTTCCCGCGAGGTGATGTGGCCAGTCATGGCCAGTATGGCAACCACCGTTGCGGCGTTCATGCCGATGTTCGCCATCCAGGGCATTTTGGGCGCCTTTATTGCCGTGATTCCCGTGGTCGTCAGTGCCTCGCTGGCGGGCTCCCTGTGGGAAGCCTTTGGCGTATTGCCGTCGCATTGTGCCGAGTTGCTGCATGTGGCCAGTAAAAAATCACATGAGCGCAGTGTTGACTGGAGCCGGTTACTGAACCACTACATCGGCTGGCTGCGCTGGGCCCTGCATAATCGTTATTTTGTGGCGCTGCTCAGCATTGCTGTACTGCTGGTGACGCTGGCGTTTGCAGCGACCCGCATCCCCTTCCTGTTATTTGGTGACGTGGATGTCGGGCAGTTTTTTATCAACGCGGAAGCACCCAATACCTACAGCCTGGAAGATACGGCCAAGCTGGCGGGGCAGATGGAAGAGATCGTGTTGACATCGCTGGCCGATGATGAACTCGACACCCTGTTGACCAATGTCGGGGTGAGCTTTATCGATTTCAACCGCTTTCAAATCGGCAGCCAGTACATTCAGTTGGTCGTTGACCTTGAGAAGGCCCGACCGGAAGGATTTATTGAACGGTTTATCTCGCCGGTGGTGAGCATGAAGTTCGAGTGGGAAGGCAGCCGTACCCGGCCCACGGAAGATATTATTAACGAGTTGCGCGCAAAATTGCAGACCATCGCCGGGGTGCGGCGTATTGCCATACAACGGCCGCAGGGCGGTCCTGCCGGTGCCGATATCGAGGTGGGCGTTACCGGGCCGGATATCCGGGTTCTGCGAGTGCAGGCCAGCCGCATTGTCAACTACCTGCAACGCCTGCCCGGCGTGCATGACGTTCGCCAGAATCTTGAGACCGGCAAGCTCGAGTACCAGTATTCTCTGAATGACCGCGGCAAGGAACTTGGCATCCGCCAGAGTGATCTTGCCGATGCCGTGCGTACCGGCTTTCTCGGCGTCGAGGCCGTGCATGTCACCCTCGGCAACAAGCGCGTCCCGGTGCGGGTGATCTATCCCGACTCGATTCGTCGCACCAGTGATCTCGGCCGGCTGCCGATTGTGCTCGACGATGGCCGCCTGGTGTACCTCGGTGACGTGGCGGAAATTATTCCCGGGCGTGGTATGAGTACCATCAACCGCCGTGATACCCAGCGCCTTGGGCTGGTGACTGCGGAAGTGGATGACCAGGTCACCACGCCACTGGAAGTTGCCGAGCAGGTGCGCCTGGAGTTCCTGGATCTTGGCGATGATTTACCCGGCTATAAGTTGTTATTCCTCGGCGAAAAGAAAGATGCATCGGAATCCTTCGATGGTATGCGAGATGCCCTGCTGATTGCCGGTGCAGTCATTTTCTTTATCCTGGCAGCGCTGTTTCGCTCCCTGCTGGATCCGCTGGTGGTGATGTTCGCCATTCCCTTCGGTGTCATCGGGGTAGTGATTGGACACGTGATTTTTGGTTACAACCTGCAGTTCCTGTCAGCCATTGGTTTTCTTGCATTGACCGGGATCGTTGTCAACGATTCACTGATTCTGGTGGACTTCGCCAAGCGCATGCGCGGTGAAGGGATGGAGAGAATGGATGCCATGGTAGAAGCCGGCCGTGTGCGGGTGCGTCCAATCCTGTTGACCAGCATCACGACCTTCCTTGGAATCTCGCCATTGATTTTCTTTGCCACGGGACAGACCGCGTTTCTTTCACCCATGGCTGTCAGCCTTGGTTTCGGGTTGCTGTTCGCTACTCTTGTTATTCTTATCGCCATCCCCTGTTTTTACCTGATCGCCGATGATTTGCGCGAGTATGTGCGTGCAAGACTGCACGCAATATCGGAGCCATAGTTGTAGTTGCTGCAGGGCCGGCGCCCCGCCGTGAGCGGTGAGCATTCCCTGCGAGGCGCGGGTCCTGCAATGACCATTTTCATTCCCATAAAAGCGGGAATCCGGGGCAATAGTATTTCTCTAAACCACGATCCTGTCCCAGGTCCAGTACATGCCGATAATGGCGATGAACAGGGATCCCGCCCTCACAATGACCTGCCGATACCAGGACTTGTTTGAGAACCACAGGCCGACAGCGAGGAATGCCAGGGTGATAACAGCCAATTGTCCGAATTCAACCCCGATGTTAAAGCTGATCAGCGCTGTGATAAATGCGTCATCCGGCATGCCAAAATCAGACAGTACGCTGGCAAACCCCATTCCGTGCAACAGGCCAAAACAAAAGACAATAATCAGGCGGCTCTTGTGGAGTGACCGGGCAAAAATATTCTCTACGCCTATGTAGGCAATCGACAGCGCAATCAATGGTTCCACGATGCTTGATGGCAGGCTGATTACGTCTGCCATGGAGAGTCCCAGGGTGATTGAATGGGCGAGGGTAAACATGGTGACCTGCCATAGCAGCGGACGCATCTTTACACTCAGCAGGAAAATACCCAGGATAAACAGGATGTGATCAAGCCCCTTGGGGAGGATGTGTTCAAAGCCTGCAATGATGTAGGTGACTATGACGGAAGTCACCGGCCGGGCGGTAAACACCTCTGTGAGTGAAAAGGACTCGCTCTGCTGGTCCCTGCGCAGCCACTGCCAGTCTGACCAGTGCCATTTATTGTTGGTTTCATCGACTTGCCGGACACGTACGGCGTTATCACCAAACCGGGCCGGGTAGTACCAGCTCACATTCTCGATTGACCGTGTGATGTTTCCTTCCAGGTAAATCACGCTGATCCTGGGGACCTTGGTATACCCTGGTTCCGGGATATCAACGCGGCTGATGGTTAACGGTGCCTGCTGCCCGTCAAAAAACAGTTTTACTTCACGGGTGAAACGGGTGTGAAAGGGTTTGAAGGCCTGCAGTAGTGCCTCGGCCGGCAATACCCGCAGTTCATCATATTCAGCGGCATTCGGTGCATCCAGGGTATTTTTGTAGCGTGCGTTAATCCCTGTCAACAGGGCCTCGATGCTGGCCCGTACTTCCAGCTGGTAGGTGCCGTTGGTGTTGACACTGATCTCGACCAGGGCGGGTTTCACGATGTCTGCCAGCGCGGAGCCACCCGAAATAAACAGGCAAATGAAGCACAGGCTCCGGAGTAGTGCAGGGCAGAAAATATTTTTCATAAATATCAACCTAATATAAAAGAAAACGGTTGCTTTTTGACTGTAATTTCTCGCGGTGGTGTTTTATTATCGAGAACACGCTAAAAGCGTGAAAGTCTAACGCTTAATCCCTTTAAACATAAACGACAAAGGTGATCCATGCCTCCTTTTGACCGAAGAGAATTTCTGAAAATTCTGGGTGCCGGAGCAGCAGCCACTACAATTCCCGGCCTGACGGCGTGCAGTAAATCCGATGACGGGGCCGCCATGGTTGACCCGCCTGTCAGCAAGGACCCACTGGAAGGGTTCTACGACCTGCCAATGCAGGGCAATGCCCGTATCCTGCATATTACCGACGTACACGGCCAGTTGAACCCGGTTTATTTCCGGGAACCCAATG
>DAOVYA010000083.1 GCA_030635865.1 Gammaproteobacteria bacterium
ATGCCCCGAGGACCATTTTCAACCCGATCAGTGCCAGGAGCAGGGCGAACACCCGCTGCAGGGTTTTGCGTGGCAGGTAATGCGCCAGCCGGGCACCGACGGGCGCCATCGGAACACTGGTCAGTGCAATCAAAAAAACCGCTGGCCAGTATATAAACCCGGTATGCAAGCCGGCGATGGTGCCGGTGAGTAGATAGGTCAGTAATTCCATTTGAAAAGAATTATCTCTCGCAAAGGCGCCTCTGCGCCTTTGCGAGAAACGATTTTTTATTTAATCCAAATAGTCTTTGCATTGACAAATTCATGCATACCCTGTCGCGACAGTTCCCGCCCGTAGCCCGAATGCTTGATACCGCCGAATGGAAGTCGCGGGTCACTCTTGACCAGGCCGTTTACAAATGCACAGCCGCATTCCAGTTGCCGCGCTACCCGTTCTCCGCGCGCACTGTCCTGCGTCCAGACACTGCCACCGAGACCATACTCCGTGTCGTTGGCAATGCGTATGGCGTCCGCTTCGTCCTGTGCCCGGATAATGCTGGCGACCGGCCCGAATAATTCCTCGTGGTATGCACACACGCCCGGGGTGACCCGATCCAGTATTGAGACCTGGTAATACGCACCACTGCCACCTTCAAAGTTGCAACCGGTAACCGCGATCGCGCCCTGTTTAATACTTTCCACAACTTGCCGGTGTAATTCATCGCGCAGGTCAAAGCGTGCCAGCGGGCCTATCTGTGTCGACTCATCCAGCGGATCACCCGCACGCAGCGCTTCAACACCAACCCTGAAACGTTGTAAAAATTCCTCGGCAATGGCATCGACCACGATGATGCGCTTGGCGGCAATACAACTTTGCCCGGTATTCAGAAACCTCGAGTTCACAGCATTTTCCACTGCAAGGCCCAGGTCGGCATCGTCCAGCACAATGAACGGGTCCGAGCCGCCCAGTTCCAGAACCGACTTCTTGATATGCGCGCCTGCGGTGGCAGCCACCTGCCGGCCAGCCGACTCACTGCCAGTCAGGGTCACCGCATGAACACGCTTATCCTCGATGACCCCGGCTACCCGAGACGACTGGATCATCAGGGAGCGAAACACGCCTTTGGGAAAGCCAGCTTCCCGAAATACCGTCTCGATTGCCAGCGCGCACCGGGGCACATTCGAGGCATGCTTCAGTAACCCGGTATTCCCGGCAACCAGCGCCGGTGCAGCAAACCGGAATACCTGCCAGAAGGGAAAGTTCCACGGCATGACCGCCAGTACCGTGCCCAGCGGTTGAAAAGCCACCAGGCTGCGCCCGGCATCGGATTCAATCACCTCATCGGCCAGGAATGCAGGCCCCTCGTCAGCATAGTATTCGCACCCCATGGCACTCTTCTCAACTTCTGCCAGTGCTTCCCTTACCGGTTTGCCCATTTCCAGCGTTATCATGCGCGCAAACTCGTCTGCATGTCCGCGCAACACTGCCGCTGCCTTGTGCATCAACGCACAACGCTCCGCCAACGGTGTCGCGCGCCATGCAGGCCCTGCATTTGCAGCTTCATGCAAGGCCGTTTCCAGTTCTCCCGCCGTGAATACGGCCACTTCCTCAAGGAGACTGCCATCAGCCGGATTTACAGACTTGAATGTCACGCCAATATCTCCTGTTTTGTTACTGTGGGCAGTTTCTGTAACTATAGCGAACTATGCAACAAATTCTCAAAACACTTGCTGTCATTCTATGCATGGTCACGGGTACCTCTTGCCTGGCTGCAGATGATGACCTGAAACCGCAAAGGGAACAATTCCTGAAAGCCCGCAAGGCACTCATGGAATGGCGCATGGATGATTTCGAAAGACTTTCTGACACATTAAAGGATTACCCGTTGTATTCCTATCTTGAATTTGAAAAGTTACGCAAATTCATACAGCAGACAGATGACCGGGATATAGCTGCATTTATCAAACACTACAAGGGGCAGCCCGTCAGCTGGCGCCTGCACCGGTCCTGGCTATATGCACTTGCCCGGCGCAAGGACTGGGCGCGGTTCCTCAAAGAGTTTAAAGGTACACAGCCGGTTGAGCTGCAGTGTTACAAACTGCTGGCTGAAATAAAGACCGGTGCTACAGAAACGGTAGTCGAAGATGCGATAAAACTATGGCTGGTAGGAAAGTCACAGGAAGATGCCTGTAACCCGGCCTTCCAGTACCTCTACGACAACGGCCATATAACATCCAGGCTGCTATGGCAACGCATACGGCTTGCAATGAAAAATCATAAAACCGGCCTGGCCGGTTACCTGGCTCGCCGCCTGTCGCACGGGGACAGGGCCTGGGTCGATCTCTGGAAAGATGCACACCGCTTACCCGCCAGAACCCTGCAGTCGCCAGACCTCATATCCGACACAGCCATTGCGCGTGACATTATCCTGCATGCGCTGCGGCGTATTGCCGCCAGGGATGCCAGGCAGGCATACATAAAGTGGAAAACAATCAAGCCTCGCTACCGGTTTTCCGCCGCTGAAGCCGGACAACTCGATAAGGATATTGCAATGCATGCAAACTGGCAAAAACTGCCGGAGGCACTTGACTGGCTGGTTGCTGTACCGGAAAGCGCCGCCAATAGCAGTGTGCGTGAATGGCGAGTTCGTATCGCAATCCGTAATCGCGACTGGGAAGCCGTCGTTGAACAAATAGAGGCTCTGCCCGCAGCCGAAGCAGAATACGATGAATGGCGTTACTGGAAAGCAGCCGCCCTTGAAAAAACAGACCGGCATCAAGAGGCCATCGAGACCTTTGACAACCTTGCTGAAAAACGTGACTACCACGGCTTCCTCGCAGCAGACTGGTTAAACAAACCCTACAAGACGCATTACGAGCCGCTCGATTACGACCCGGTGATACTGCAAAAACTGGCTGGCAGAGCAGGCTTTATTCGTGCGCGTGAGTTATACAGGGCGAAACTCAATACCGATGCACTTCAGGAGTGGGCCGCGGCCACCGGGAGCCTGTCACCTGACAAACTCAAGGCGGCCTCAGCCCTTGCGCAACAATGGGGCTGGCATGACCGTGCTATCCTGACCGTTGCCAAAACACGGGATTACAGTGATCTGCACCTGCGCTTCCCGATTGATCATGTAGCAACCATTAACCAAAGCGCCAGCAGCCGCCAGCTTGATCCGGGCCACATATTTGCCGTAATTCGCCAGGAAAGCGCGTTTGGCGAAACCGCACGCTCACCAGCCGGCGCCCGCGGATTGATGCAACTAATGCCTAAAACCGGTATGGATACAGCGCGCAAATATCATATCCCCCTGTCCGACACCAGCCAGTTATATGAGCCGGAAAAAAATATTCTAATCGGAACAGCCTACCTGGGAGACCTGATGAGGCAATATAATGGCAATATTGTACTGGCATCGGCTGCCTATAATGCAGGGCCGCATAATGTACAGCGCTGGTTGCCGCAACAACAGAAACAATCCCCGGACAGCTGGATTGCAACGATTACATACAGGGAAACCCGTACTTATATACAACGCATACTTGCCTATATGGCCATTTATGACTGGCGCATGGACCGCTCGATAACACCGCTAAAGAAACACATGCCCGATATATATCCGGAATCACACTATCCCAAGGTCGAGCATTGACACTTATCCTGTTCGCCCTTGAATACATGCAACCTCGACAGGCAGAAATTACACATGAGCTATGAAACAATTTGCGTTCTCGGCGGCACCGGCTTCGTCGGCCAGCACCTGGTCAACCGGCTGACAAATCACGGCTACAAGGTGCGCATCCTGACTCGCCGGCGTGAACGTCACCGTTCTCTTATTGTTAATCCTGATGTTGCTCTCATAGAAGCCGATATCCACGATATTGACTCCCTTGTTCAAAACTTCTCCGTAGCCGATGCCGTCATCAACCTGGCAGGCATTCTTAATGAAAACGGGAAAAGAGGTGAAGGCTTCCAGCGTATACATGTAGAGTTGCCACGGAAAATTGTGGCTGCAGCGCTTACCAGTGGTACTCGCAGACTACTGCATATGAGCGCGCTCAATGCGGATGCAAACGAGACTGACAGCCTGTACCTGAAGTCAAAGGGAGCAGGCGAGGACCTGGTGCATGCCGCTGCAGACAAGGGACTGGTGGTAACCAGTTTTCGGCCCTCTGTTATCTTTGGACAAGGTGACAGTTTTTTTAACCGTTTCGCTACCCTGTTGAATATCTCACCGCTGCTGTTTCCGCTGGCCTGCCCGAACAGCCGCTTTGCACCGGTCTGTGTACACGATGTTGCAGAGGCCATCTGCCGGTCACTGGATGATGCAACCGGCGGTGAACGACTGGACCTGTGCGGACCCGACGTACTGACACTAAAGGAACTGGTTGAGTACACCGGCAAACAGCTCGGCAAGCACTGTTATATCATGGGCCTGGGCGACGGCATGTCACGCATGCAGGCCAGGATACTGGGGGTCATGCCGGGTAAACCGTTCACCATGGATAACTACCATTCCCTGCAAAAAGACAGTGTCTGCATCAACAATGCGTTGCCTTCACTGGGCATTAAACCCACGCCCATTACATCTGTGGTACCCGGCTATCTTGCAGGAAAAAATGCACGCGGCCGTTACCAGGAGTTTCGCCGCCATTCACGGCGCAGCTAGCCATGGAAATATACCTGGTTGGTGGAGCAGTACGGGACAAACAGCTTGGCTTGCCAGTCAGCGAGCGTGACTGGGTCGTTGTCGGTGCGACACCGGAAGAAATGCTATCGCTGGGTTACACGCCGGTCGGTAAGGATTTCCCGGTATTCCTGCATCCGGAAACGAAAGAGAAATATGCGCTGGCCCGTACCGAGCGCAAAACCGGCCCGGGCTATACCGGCTTTGAGACACGCACCGGCCCGAACATCAGCCTTGAACAGGACCTGTTGCGCCGCGACCTGACCATTAATGCGATGGCGGAAACAACTGACGGGAAATTAATCGACCCTTATAACGGCAGTGATGACCTGGTAAATGGCATCCTCCGTCATGTCTCCCCCGCGTTTTCAGAAGACCCGGTGCGGATATTGCGCCTCGCGCGCTTCGCAGCACGCTTCGCGCACATGGGTTTTCATGTTGCGCACGACACCAACACACTGATGCGTACAATGGTCGCAAGCGGGGAAGTTGACCATCTGGTACCGGAACGGGTATGGGCGGAGCTGGATAAAGCCCTGCGCACCAAAACACCTGAACAGTTTTTCAAGGTGCTGCTTGGCTGCGATGCCCTGACAAGGCTGTTCCCGGAAATGGAAATTGCGAGTACCGGCGAAAGTCAGGGGCATGAAAGCAATAATATTGAACTGCCTGTATTGAAATATGCGGCCAGTTCGAGTGACAAGGCCGTTATTCGCTTTGCTGCACTGATATGTGACATTGATAACAGTAACCGGGCCGGCCTTGATGACGAGAACTTCACCGGACTCTGTGAACGCCAGCGCATACCAAACGCCTATCGCGAGCTTGCAGGAATGGCGTTGCAGTGCCGTACCCGGGTACACAAACTGGCGGGGTCTTCTGCAAAGGAAATGCTGGACTTGCTGAACGCACTCGATGTATTCCGGCGCGAAGAACGGTTCATTGACTTCCTGTGTGTCTGTGAAGCCGATGCATGCAGCGCAGACCCTATGCTGCAGAATTATGCCCCGGCAGCACTGTTACAACAGGCAAGACAAGCCGCCCTGGATGTAAACGTTGATACCACCGGGTTATCCGGCAAAGAGATTGGTGAAAAGATACGCAGGGCGCGTACCGAGGCGATTGAGAAAATTTTGCTCTAGCAGATCAATAAAACAGCAGCAGCAAGAAGATACCCAGCCCCAATCGATACACTACAAACGGTAACATGCCGACCCGCTCTATCAGCAGCATGAAAAAGCGGATACAAACATAGGCGCTGAGAAAGGCAACCCCTGTTCCAAGCAACAAACCGTCCCATGCCACCGGGGCAGACTGCTGGAACAGTTTTAGCGATTCATAACCGCCTGCCATCAGGATGGCCGGAATGGATAACAGGAAGGAAAAACGCGCGGCAGCAGAACGTGTCAAACCCAGCGCCAATGCTGCCGTCATGGTGATGCCTGAACGCGAGGTGCCGGGAATCAACGCCAGCACCTGGGCAAACCCGATCCAGACAATATCAAAGTATTCCAGCGACTCTTCGCTGCGCAGCTTTTTCCCGCGCAGGTCTGCAACGCCCAGTAATACACCAAAACCAATTGTTGTAGAGGCAATGATCAGCGGTGAACGCAGATATACTTCAATCAGGTTATGAAATAACAGGCCGGCCATGGCAAGCGGCACGCTGCCAAGCAATACGAACCAGACCAGTTTTGCATCAGCAGTCATTTGCCGATGCTCACAGGACTGCAGCCACGCGCCCAGCAACCGTAAAATATCATGCCGGAAATAGGCAATCACCGCGAACAGAGTGCCGACATGAACAGCCACGTCAAAGGCCAGCCCCTGATCTTCCCAGCCAAGGATTTTCGGCAACAACACCAGGTGCGCAGAGCTCGAGATCGGCAGGAACTCGGTGAACCCCTGCAACAGGGCCA
>DAOVYA010000208.1 GCA_030635865.1 Gammaproteobacteria bacterium
CAACCAGCTTGCGCTTATTACACTGGCTGGAGCAGCAGCGGCCTATTTGTATCCACCCCGGTTTCTGGGTTTCAAATGCAGTTTTTGGTGGTTTTTTGCAGCAGCCATGTTTGCGCTGGGTGTTGTACTGGATCCACGGGAGCTTCAGGAAACCCTGCGTAAACCGGCGCGTATCGGACTTTGCGTGGTTGCACAATTTACAGTGATGCCTGCGCTGGGGTTTGCTGTTGCGCTCCTGGCCCCGTTGCCGCCGGAAATCGCACTGGGTTTTATTATCGTGGCATGCGCGCCGGGTGCAATGGCCAGCAATGTCATTGTTTATCTTGCCGGTGGCGCGGTCGCTTTTTCGGTTGCCATGACAACGGTGGCTACCTTTCTTTCTCCATTGCTTACACCTGCACTGGTCGAGTTGTTGGGAAATGCCTTTTTGGAGATTCCCTTTTGGCCAATGATGAAGACGATCCTGATTATGGTGGTATTGCCGCTGGCCGCGGGCATGGTTATAAAAAATTACCTGGGCCGTTACCTGGAAGCAGCACGCAGTTTCGCACCGGCAGTTGCGGCCATCGCGATTGTTATCATTTGCAGTTATGCCGTTGCCGCCAACCAGGCACGCATTGCGGTGGTAGGTGGCTGGGTGATACTGGCGGTGATTCTGCTAAACGCGCTCGGCTATCTGGCCGGCTGGTGGCTGGCGCGTTTGTATGGTTTTGATGCCATCCATCGCCTGACCCTGTCGATCGAGATCGGCATGCAGAATGCCGGCCTGGGTGTGGTACTGGCCCTGGAGCATTTTTCTCCGGAGACGGCGCTGCCTGGTGCCCTGTTTGCCTTCTGGTGCATCCTCACTGCCGCAGGTGCCAGCTCCTGGCTGCGCCACCGCCAATCGGTACCCGCTACTGCATAGCGCTATTATGCGGGGCTGTTACACGCCCATGAAATTACAAATTAATTATATAAAACAGTAGGTTAGTAAATAAAGGCGGGTGTGCCAGTTACTGTAATCAATTCCTAAAGTTTTCCCTCTCCATGCCGCTAACCTTAACAGACAGTGACACACCGGTGTGTTCTGCAATGGGCCAGGCAGCGGTAGTCCGGACCACATTTCAGAAGCACTGTACTTCAAAGGCTCCTCCGACGCTGAAAAGCGTTTTCAACCCGCCGAAAGGCGGGTTTTTTTTGCGTCCATGGATGGACGTACATCGCGGGAGGCAGGGAAGCCGGGAGCGACGCCCAAAAAAGCGGCAGCCCTGTGGCTGCTGCTTTTGTGATGATAGTCTGTTCCTAGTGTTTCCCGGGTGCCAGTTTCACTCCGCGGCGTTCATGATTGATATAGGCCTGCAATGCAATCATGCGCGGGTCATCCGCTGCCAACGGGTCTGCTTCCAGTGGATTCATGATGCACCAGTTGATCATTTCCCATAATTCCGAGACCTTTCCCAGTTGCTGCTGGAACTTCGGATAGGTTTCAGGGTGGGTATTGCTGGCGTTTGGATGACACTGGTCACAGGAGACGCCGTTGTCGTTGCCCAGTCCGCCATGAAATACGCGTTCACCCTCAGTGACCACTGTCATGTATTCAGCCTGCCAGCGATCAAGATCTGCCTGGTTGAAGTTATCGGCTTGGAGCAATACTGAAAAAAAGAGCGCCGCGCCTGCAAGCAAAAGTCGGGATGTCGTTATGTTTCTTCCAGTCATTTCTTTCTCCTCAACTCAGTAATTGTCCTGTGGCGGTATACGTTTGTCGGCGGCCTGGTACATGGTATCCGCCGGTTTACCCGACTTCTTGTCCATTGCAACCACGCGGTTCTGATTGTTCGGTAGTTGATAGTTGACGGCTACATCACCATTACTCATGTCGATGAATTGCCAACCGGTTGCATCGCGTTCAAAGAATGGATCGGCGCGGTTCATTTCAACAGTTAATTTTGGCAGGAAGGATTCCTTCTGGCTGTACGTGGACGGATACGGCCAGGGCCAGGCGGTTGCCATGGCGGCATGGAAACTGATATTTCCAATCTGGTTGGTCTGTATCTGGTGTACATGCCCATAGAGGACGGTGACTTTTTTGAAAGGCTTGAGCAGGGCCTGTACCTGCTCGGCATCGTCTGTCCAGAAGTTCCAGCCCTTGAATATTTTTTGCAGTGGTGAGTGCGACATTACGACAACCGGGGTGTCTTTTGATACCTTGCCGAGGTCATTCTTCAGCCATTTGCGTTGTGTTTCACCGACCATGAAAGGTTGACCATTCGGGTTGTCAAGCCGCGCCATTTGCTTCATGCGGTCCATACCGGTGTCCCACTTCTGGTGCATCCACTTTTCCCATGTGAGGATGCTGTTCAGTACCACGAAGTGCACGCCCTTGTGATCAAAGCTGTAATGATCGGGGCCCAGCTGTTTACGCCAGTAGTCGCCAAGGTCAACATAGTAGTCATGCTCGCCCATAACGTAATGGGTCTTTGCACTCAGGCCAGAAAGTATCTCCAGGCCATGATCAATTTCCTCCGGTTTACCAAGCTGTGCAATATCACCACCGTAGAAAACAAAATCCGGTTTCGGGTCCATCAGGTTGGTTTCTGCGACGGCACGAATCAGGCCACGGTCCCAGTTATTAACGAACTGCTTGCCCTTGATATGAGTGATGTGCGAGTCCGAAACAAAGGCAAAGGTAAAGTTCTGGCCACTGTCTTTTCCAAAGGCGACTTCCACCAGGCTGATGGGAAGACTGCAGGCCGCCAGCAGTGCGCCACCATTTTTCAGTAATTCGCGGCGGTTAATTTTCTTCATTATGACTCTCCAGTGACTCAGTTCTTGGCCAGGCCGGCAAATTCAGGGCTGGTCAATGCCTTCATGAATTCAACCAGGTCTTTCTGTTCTTTCTTGTTCAGGTCCAGTGGCCGGATACCGCCGCTCAGGAACGGTGAGAATGGATCGGTTTCCTGCTCGCGACCGCCGTTGTTATAGAAACTGACCACGTCTTTAAGGGTCTCAAGGCTGCCGTCATGCATGTATGGACCGGTTACCTCGACGTTGCGCAGGGTGGGTGTTTTAAAGGCGCCTACCTCGGTGGTGTTCTCGGTGACGGCAAAGCGCCCCAGCTCGGACATGTTTTCCTGTGTCAGTACTGTGACATCAACATTGGCACCTTCGCGTTTTGATTTCAGGAACTCTGAGGCTGTAATGCCCTCATTTCCCTGGATTCGCTTGAAACCAACGCCAATGTTATGAAAACGATTGTCGGTAAACAGTGCCTGTGTCTGTTCGATGCTATGACAGGACACGCAGCGCCCCTTGCCTGTGAATAATTTCAGTCCGCGCAGCTGTGATGCATTCAGCGCATCACTTTTTCCGCCGTACTGGTACTGGTCAAAGGGAGAGTTGCCGGCAACTACGGTACGTTCAAAAGATGCAATTGCTTTCGCAACATGGTCAATGGTTATGTCTTTACCGCTCTTGCCAAAGACCTGTTTGAACTGTGCCTGGTATTCCGGGTCACTCCGCACGATTTTAAGGATGGGTTCATAGTCCGCGAGCCCCATTTCAATCGGGTTGATCGGCGGTTGTTTTGACTGGCCTTCCAGGTCCGGTTCGCGACCGTCCCAGAACTGCGTTTTCATGTAGGCCGCATTAATAACAGTCGGCGCATTGCGGGTACCTGTGAGCTTGTTGATGCCTTCTGAAACGCGCAGGTTGTCGGTAAAACCTTTCTCCCGCGCATGGCAGGTACTGCAGCTGACTTCGCCCGTGGCGCTGAAACGTGCGTCATGAAAAAGTTTGTCACCCAGTTTGATCTTTTCGTCGGTCTGGGGATTGTCAGCGGGGATCGGTACTTCCGGCAGACCGAGTGGTGCGGCTTGTGTAATTGCAGCGGAAAGTGCAACCACAATAGCAGTAAGAAATCGATTCATGGTTACTCCTGGAACTGTTCTTTTGGTTGGGTATTGCGCTGGCTGAAAGCATAGCCAAATAACTAGACTATGTCTAGAAGAAGTTACAATAGGTTGAATCTATATAATAAGTATTGTTGATTATTCTAATGTGCAGCCACTCTCGGGCGGCA